>JAAXQF010000170.1 GCA_012974435.1 Desulfuromonadales bacterium
TCACACTACAGCGAACAGCGGTACTTCTCTCTCTCCTGATTCGCCGCACATATAACTGCATACTGTATACAAGACTTCCGTATACTAAACACCGTTTGAGAAAAAATAAAGGAAAATTTAAAGAAAATGGCATTATCGGTTTTCCCTCAAAACCTTACAGGAATAGTCCCATTTACAAGGCTCCGCGAGAACACAATGACGCTATGGATTGGGGATGAATCTGAAATTAAGAAGGAGTAAGGAACTCAACAATCTGAAGTAAAGCATGGCCGCGATGACTGATCCGATTTTTAATGTCGAGTGACAGTTCAGCCATGGTGCAGTTAAACTCAGGCAACCAGAAAAGTGGGTCATAACCAAATCCGCCAGCACCCTGTGCCTCACTCAGAATTTGGCCCTCGACGCGACCTTCAAAAAGACGAGTCGGTTGACCGGGCAGGCAGAGGGCCATAACACAGCAAAAAGCAGCCTGACGTCGATCCTCCGGCACCGCTGCCATGACCTCAAGAAGCTTGTGATTATTACTGCTGTCGTTGGCAGACACGCCGGAAAAGCGTGCAGAATGAATTCCAGGACGGCCATCCAATGCGACGACAGTCAGCCCTGAGTCATCAGCCAGACAAGGCAATCCCGTGGCACGGGCAACCTCTTCAGCCTTCTTGGTTGCGTTGGCCGCAAAAGTATCACCATCTTCTACAACCTCCGGGACCTCAGGAAATCGATCAAGACCGAGAACGGTTACACCTTGTGCTTCGAGAAGACGACGGATTTCTTTGAGTTTACCGGCATTACGCGTGGCGACGACGAGTTCCATCACGGTTACTTGCGGGCATCCAGTTGCAATTTCGTCAACTCACGACAACCATGATTGGCCAACTCTCGCAATGCGTCCAGTTGGTCGGCTGTAAAAGGCTCCTCTTCTGCCGTGCCTTGCACTTCAACGAACCGACCATCACCGGTCATCACAAAGTTCATGTCAACCTCGGCGCCGGAGTCTTCAACGTAGTCGAGGTCCAGGACCGGCTGGCCCTTAACAATTCCCGAACTGATCGCGGCGACGCTGTCTTTCAAAGGCGACTTTTTGATCAGCCCCTGCACGAGAAGTGTGTCTATTGCGTCGGCAAGAGCAATCCAGGCCCCGGTGATTGACGCCGTACGGGTTCCACCGTCGGCCTGCAGGACATCACAATCAATCACGATGGTACGCTCTCCAAGCAACTCGAAATCGACGACGGCGCGCAAAGCCCGACCGATCAGCCTCTGGATCTCCATGGTCCGTCCACCCAGCTTGCCACGAGCGGCTTCACGCCCGGAGCGGGTTTGCGTCGCACGCGGCAGCATGCTGTATTCGGCGGTCACCCAACCACGGCCCTGGCCGCGCATGAACGAAGGCACCTTCTCTTCAACAGAAGCATTACAGAGGACCCGCGTTTCTCCGAAACAGATCAGCACTGAGCCTTCCGCATAGAGAGTAAAACCACGCTCAATCTTAACCTGGCGAAGCTGATTGACCTGACGACCATCGTGACGGACGGGTATAGTAGAACTCATTGACTGACTCCTGAGAAGCTATCGAAAAACGCCTGCAAACCATCAAAGAGGGCGCGGGCAAAATCCTGTTGACGAATCGGATCCTGCAAGGTGGTTAAGTCGATAGAGTTGGTCAAGCTACCCATCTCTACCAGTACGCGAGGCAAGTCACCTCGTCCAAGGGGATAAATCGGCAGCTCTTTAATTGTATTAACGTCAAAACCGTTTTTTTGCAGCTTTTCACGCAACCTTTCAGCGAGCTTCAGACTGGAATTCTCCACAACCAGGCCATCGGGAACATCGCGCTCCGTTTGCGGCTGAACGTAAAGATTTATACCTGAAGCCTCTTCAGAGAAAAACGCCTGGGCATGCAAGGAGATCAGCACATCAGACTGGCCCTGTGCAACAACTTCAAGGCGACGGTCCATGTCGAGAGCGTAATCTCCGTCACGCGTCAGCACAACCGGCGCATCCTGATGCATCTTCAGTAGCTTTTCCAAACGCTGGCCGACAGCAAGCGTCACAGCCTTCTCTTTACTACCGCTCAAACCCAGTGCGCCGCTATCTTCTCCACCATGGCCGGGATCAATGGAAACAATCCACTTGCTGCCATCGGCGACTGGTTCTTTCTTGCGTAACAGGAAAGCAAAGAGACGATCGAGGGGGTCCTCATTTTGTGTCGGCGCGGGAGGATTATGGTTGCGATAGTGGATAGGCTCTGTAAGCAGAGGAGCCAACTGCCGCAGCAGAAAGACTTCTGAAATTTGCAGTTTACCGTCGATAAAGCGTGGGCGATGAGAGATCGGGATGAAGTTGTCACCCAACTTCAGATACTGACTCCCGGGGGAGATAATGGCGCGGCCATGCGGAGTCTTGATGACATAAACGTGGGCTACGGAATTCCATTTCCCCTCCAAAGCCAGGGCCGCCATAACGTCGTCTATGGAAACAAAGGCCGTCCCCTCACGCAGGTAGACATCCTCAACCGCCAGGGGATCTTCACCAGGACGACCAATTTCAACGAGCGCGCTGGCTGGAAGAGCGGTCGCGAGAAGGAAAACAAGCAGTGAGAAGGATTGCAAGAGAAAGCAAGACATGGCGCGTTTTATACTCCAGATGCGTGGGGGTGTCAACGCAGACAATTCAATTCCGGTGTTAGCTGGCAACCAGACTTTCCGGTTCAGTGTGCTCACGTCCGAGGACCGCCAGAAGACGTCCTGTAAGCTCATACTCCAGGGCTCCGAGACTCTTGTTCGCTGCCGGCAAGGGACGAACCTGCCCACCGGCCGTCATGCTGTGGCCGCCGCCGGTGCCAATACCCTCGACAACCTTCTGCATCAGGATCCCGGCATGGGTCTCCTGATGACTGGTACGCATCGAAAGGACACCTTCCTCGTGATAACAACCTAGCCCGAGGACGATATCTACCCCTTCGACCCGCATCAGGAAATCCGCAATTTCCGAGACGATCTCAGGGTGATCGATCATATAGAGGTTGAAGAACAGAGCGTTGCCGTAGATTTTCGCATTTTTCAAACCGGTTTCGAAGTACCTGAAGTAGATCCGTGATGATTTCGGATGGGTGATTTCATGCAGGATACGATTATTGCAAAGGGGCATCAGCTTCAAGTAGGCATCACGGTCCGATTTGGTCCAGTCACGACCAAGGTCTTCTGTCTCTGACTTGATCGCATAAAAGAGGATCGTTGCCAACTTGGTGGCGATCTTGACATCCTGAGACTGCAGGTATTCGAAGAGGATACTGGCCGAAGCCCCGTATTCCGGGCGTACATCGACCCAACGACAAGAGTGGGTGTGTTCCTTTTGCAGATGATGATCAATCACCAGGTCCACGCGCCGATCCACCGGGTAGGAGTTATTACCGGTCCCTGGCTGGGTGTCGACCATGCAGACCGCGTTAAAGGTATCCAGATCAAGGTCGTCGATCGATGTTGACTTGATCTCCAATTCATTGACCATCACCAGATTCTCTCGACGGCCGATAACGCCACCGAAAGCGATCGTAGCTTCCTGACCGGTTTTAACCAGAATCAAGTGTTTTAAAGCCACCGCAGCGGCAAGGGCATCGGGATCAGGATGATCGTGGGTGACAATCAGGATTGACCCCTTGCCACGGAGTCCTTCTATAATCTCCGTAGAGAACTCTTCAGAGTGAGATTTGTTACAGTCCTTTTTTGAGGTCATAGTTTCATACTTTCAAAAGCAAGATTCACCGCTTCCTGCGGAGAGCTTACCGCGACGGTTCCAGTAAGCTGTGGCCCGCCGGGCAAGACAAAGACCGGTTTGCAGAGTTTACATGCAATCGCCGCCTCGGAGAGGGTGCCGTACTCCCCCTCGACAGCGATCAAAGCATCAGCCGTATGGGCAATAATCACATTGCGAGCATGCCCCATATTCGTCGGCACCGCAATTGTCACGTAAGGGTTTGCATGTGCCTTATCAGAGTCGGGCAGGACTCCAAGCACTTCGCCTCCAGCTTCGTTTGCGCCCTTCGCAGCAGCTTCCATAACACCACCGAGACCGCCACAGACAAGAACAGCACCCCGTGAGGCAATCTCACGACCGGCAGCTTCTGCCATAACCAGACCCTCTGGCGAAGGCTGCGAAGCGCCGATAACACCAATAATCGTTTTACAGCGACTGTTCATGAAGGTCTCTAAAATATACGCAGGCGTTTAGACACGAAGAAGCATTAAACCCCAAAAAAAAGAAAAACGCAAAACAGGACAACAGAAAGAAGGAACAGGTCAGTGTTCCTACACTCAGTATAATCATGGCTGCAGACAAAAACAAATCTGGCCGTCAGCCAGAGAAGAGCATACTATCACTTTCTGCATTAAACCAACCTGGCAAAGTACCAAAGTCCACAAGCGACAGGGAGTATCGTGAGAAATAAACTTAGACAACTTGCTGATTATATCCAGGAGGGCTTCCCCGAAAAAATTGTGGAAGCCTTTAAATACGACAAAGACCAGACCTTGGAGAACCAACTGGCGATCACGAGTGAGGCCATTGCATTTCACCAGAAGCGTTCCGGTGAACTGTGGCTCGAAGCCGGGAAGAAGACAACGTTGCAGGAAAAGCACGCTACCGCACAGGCCACGCTGGCATCCTTTCTGTTTGCGTACCTCTCCGGAGAAGCAAAAGAGCACAGCGAGAGTACGATTGAAACGCTAAGAGCGCTTGGCCGACAGAGAGAAGTTGACATAGTAAGAAGCCTGACAAGGCGTTGATGCGCAGTGGCTTCACCGACATGCACCCTTGGAACGTCCACAAAGCAGCAACGCAGGAGCAAAACAAAGCTGTTTGATGAACGCCCGGAATATGCGATTCTAAAACCATCATGAAGACAATAAATCAATCCGCCGAGAGCCCCATATCATTAGAGCCAGCAGAGACGCCTCGAGAACTCTACCTGCTCGATGGATCGAGCTACATATATCGAGCCTACTACGGCTACAGAGATCTTGCGACCTCGGCCGGCATGCCAACCAATGCCGTCTTCGGTTTCACAAAGATGCTCCTGAATCTTCTTCAGGAGAACCAACCCGATTACCTGGCCGTCATCTTCGACCCACCCAGAGAAGAGACCTTTCGGAGAGAGCTCTACCCTGAGTACAAAGCAAATCGGGACGCCATGCCTGAAGACCTTGCCGACCAGATTCAGTACATCAGGCAAATTCTGCAGGCACTCAATATTTCAACGATGAAAGTTGCCGGTTTTGAGGCTGACGATGTCATTGCGACGCTAGCGCGACGCTATGCCAGCGAAGAGCTTCAGGTGACTGTCGTTACCGGCGACAAGGATTTGATGCAGATTGTCGACCAAAAGATCTCCCTACTGGACACCATGAAGGATAAACGTTCCGGGCCCCAGGAGGTTCTCGAGCGTTTCGGTGTACCCGCCGAGATGGTACCAGACGTGCTGGGGTTGGCCGGAGACACCTCCGACAACATTCCAGGTGTTCCCGGAGTGGGAGAGAAGACCGCGGCCGAACTGGTGCGACGCTTCGGCTCACTGGAAGATGTCCTCAAATGGAAACATCTGGTGAGTGGCAAGAAGCGAAAAGAGAACCTGCAACTTTATGCCGACCAGGCCAGACTATCGAAAACTCTGGCAACAGTCCGCTACGATGTTGAACTGGATGTTTCTCTTGACGACCTCGCAAGACAGGAACCGAACCTTACGACCTTGATGCCCTTGTTGCGCGAGCTTGAATTCGAGGCTTTGGAAATTGCTTTTACCGCACCCGCTCCGGGTGTGGTTGAGCTCTACAGTGACGGCTCGGGCACGGACTCCGGCCCCGGTGGATATGGTGTCGTGCTGCGCTATGCAGGTCACGAAAAAGAGTTGAGTGGTTTTGAGCCTGAGGCGACCTCCCAACGCATGGAGCTAATCGCTGCGATCAAGGGTCTGGAAGCCCTGAACAACCGCAGCAACATTCGTGTTTTCAGTGACTCCCAGTATCTCGTCCAGGGCATGAGTAAGTGGATTCACAACTGGACCCGCAACGGACGGCTGGATGAACCGGGAGCACTTGCCAACCAGGACCTCTGGAAACAGCTCGAAGCCCTCTCCCAACAGCACGAAATATCCTGGGAATGGGTTCGTGGGCACTCCGGACACCCGTTCAATGAACGTTGTGACAAGCTGGCCAAGCGTGCGGTCGAAGTGGGCATCAGAGCGGCTGGAGAGGCCAGTATGTC
>JAAXQF010000177.1 GCA_012974435.1 Desulfuromonadales bacterium
GTCTCGCAAAAGCTTGAAAAGTACTCGGTGATCCAGGCTCTTAAAGCCCTGGACCGCTGTCACATCGCGCTGATTGTGGTCGATGCTGAGGAAGGTATTACCGATCAGGACCTGACGATTGCCGGCTATGCGCACGAGCGTGGCCGGGCCATTATCATCGTGGTCAATAAGTGGGATCTGCTCAAGAAAGACAACAAAACTATGAGTGAGTACATCAAAGATGTGCGCGCGGCTTTTCGTTTCCTGCCGGACAGCCCGATTCACTTTGTTTCCGCTTTGACCGGTCAACGCATTAACAAGATCATGGCTGATGTTGAGATGGTTAATGACGAGTTCAACCGTAAAGTGACTACCTCGGCACTGAATAAAGTCCTGAAAGACGCCGAGTATAATCATCAACCGCCTATGTACCGCGGCCAGCGCCTGAAGTTCTTCTACATGACTCAGACCGCCGTCCGCCCACCGACTTTCGTGATCTTCGTTAACAAGGCCGAAGGCGTACACTTCTCTTACGAACGCTACCTGATGAACTGTTTCCGCGAGGCGTTTGGTTTTGTCGCCTGTCCGATTCGCTTGAAGTTTACTGATAGGGAGCGTTAGGGCGGAGGCTGGAGGCTGGTGAAGGGTGAAGGGTGAAGGGTGAAGGGACGATGACGCCAGAGCCCTTGACTAATACGGAATAGCAATAAACGGGGACATGATAGTTTTCCCTTCGTGTCCCCTTTTATGGTCAGGCGTCAGGTGGGACGAGTCAGCCGGTTCTGGCGTTTGATTTTATGAAAGCAGAAACGTAATTGTGGGGCCACAATGTGCGTAATTAAGGGGGCACAATGTGGAACCATTATGTCCCCATAATTACTTGATTTGGCTCCATCCTCAGGCACAAAACCTCCTTTACTTGTCCTCCCTCTTGAAGTATATTTATTCCTGTTTAATTTCCGATTGTTACGTGAATGATTAATCTTGAACTCTCCCTTGTGACCGTGTTGCCTGATCGCATTACATCGGGAGGGTTCTTGTCTGTCTAATGACCTTGATGCGAAGAGATTATGAGCCTTGTTGGTAACCTAGTAGATCTTGGCCTGGGGGAAATTCTCCAGATTGTCAGTTTGAGCCGCAAGTCCGGTGTGTTGCAGTTAAACAGCCTTGACCGGGACGGGCGGGTCATCTTTCATGATGGCCAGGTCATACGCGCCAGTGCCTCAACCTTTCCTGAGAATATCGGTGACCTTGTCATGCGTACCGGTATGGCCGACATCGAAACCCTCAAAAAAGCATTGGTCATTCAGCACGAAAGTGATGATGATCGCCGTGTTGGCGATATCCTTGTCAGTGATTTTGGTGTGGATCGTGAGGCGATCGATACGGCTGTTCGTGAGCAGGTTGAAAAGATTGTTTACAGCTTCTTTAGTTGGGATGAAGGGGCTTTTTCTTTTGAACTCGGTGACCCTGGCGAACTTGCGGCCACGACTCTGAATCCTTTGCAATTCATGCTGGACAGCGGGCTTAACCCGCAATGGCTGGCCATGGAAGGCAGTCGAATCCTTGATGAGAAGCGCCATCGTGGTGAAGATGTCGACGAGCGGGGTGAATCTCTGATCGATATCGACCAGCTGTTGGCAGAAGTCAAGGGTGAGGTGCCAGTTAAGGCCTCTACTGAGGGACCTGACGCCGCTGTCATGGCAACTAAACCAGCGCGCAAATTCATCGTTGTAGATGATGACCCGGGAACCGCTGAGAAGATTGCCAGCCTGCTGCAGGAACGCAAGGCGCATGTTCACGTCTTTACCAACTACAACTCCTTTCTCGAATCTGTTTCGCAAGCGGATCCCGCAACAACAACCCTGGTGATCGACCTGATCATGCCCCGTCGTGACGGCAGTGGGGTGCTCGGTGGCCTGGAGCTGCTCGAAGAGGTTCGTGGTCAGTATCCTGATTTTCAGGTGTTGGTCATGTCCGATCATCCAAACCGGGAGGCAGAGCAGAGCGTGCGCAACTTTGGCGTGCCGACTCTGTTCCCTAAGCCGAAGAAAGATGATGTCCTTGATGAGCGTGGCCGTGCTGGTCTGATTGCTTTGGTTGATGCGATCATTGCCCTCGGTGAGGTCTCGTCTGAAGAACCTGAAAAAGCCGACGGTCTTTACAATATCGGTGCTGAACTGCTCAGAGAAATGGGTGAAGTGGCGACCGGAGCCCCGGAACAGAGCTCTCACCAGTCTCCGGGACTGCATCTTCTTCGTGGTATGCTGCAGGAATTGAATAATCCTTCTCTCGGCGGTGGCATCATCCTGCTTATTTTGCGCTTTGCCAGTGAGTTGATGAATCGAGCCGTGATTCTGCTGGTCAAGGAAGAGGAGATTGTCGGTCTCGGTCAGTTCGGTATTGAATTGGATGGCGAGTCACCAGACGTTCGGGTCCGTAATGTTAAGCTGCCCAAGGCAGAAGATCACGTTTTTAAAGATGCTTTACAGTCTTTTGCTCCTTATCGTAGCGCCGCAAAACAATCAGAGTGGAACGATTATTTCTTTGCACAACTCGGCGGTCAGCAGCCCGACGAGGTGTTTGTCGGCCCGCTGATCAGCGAAGGCCGTGTGGTCGCAGTGCTGTATGGTGATAATCTGCCCGACGAAAAGCCGATTGGTGATACGGAGTCTCTGGAAATTTTCCTTTCTCAAGCAGGCTTGGCTATGGAGAAGGCTCTCCTTGAAAGACGTATGATGAGTAAGGGTTAGGGGCTAGCTATAAGCTGTAAGCTGTAAGCTGTAAGCTGTAAGCTGTAAGGTTTTAAACTTATAGCCCTATAGCTTAAAGCTTTTTTTAAGGAGTTTTTGCGGTGAGTAAGAAAATCCTGATAGCTGAAGACTCGCTGACTATGCGTTCGCTGATTGTCTCGACGATCGCGGCGATGGGTGACTATGACACCGTGGAAGCTGCCAACGGCTTTGACGCCTTGCGGATTCTGCCTCGTGAGAAGGTCGACCTGATCATTACCGACATTAATATGCCCGATATCAACGGTCTGGAGCTGGTCAGTTTTATCCGCAACAACGAAAGCTACAAGGAAACTCCTCTTTTTATCATCAGCACCGAAGGCAGTGAACGCGACCGGGAAAAAGGTATGGCTCTCGGTGCGAATGCTTATCTTGTCAAACCTTTCGCTCCGGATCAGTTGCAGCAACTGATCCGTGAATACCTGGCCTGAGGAGGGCGCCTTGTCTGATACGAGCTCTTCACAGGCACTCAAAGATTTTATCAGCGAAACCGAGGAGATCATCGGGACGCTCAACTTCGACCTTGTTAAACTGGCCGATGCCGTCGAAACCGGCGATTGTGACCCTGATGTCCTCAACGGTATCTTCCGTGGGGCTCATTCGATCAAGGGCCTCGCTGGCATGTTCGGTTTTGATGACCTCTCGTCGTTGTCTCATGCGATGGAGAACCTCCTCGATGGGCTGCGCCTTGGCAAGGTCCCTTTCACGCAACACCTGGTTGATACTCTGTTCAGCTCTCTCGATGTTCTGATCCAGTTGATCGACGGTAAAAGCAACGATGAAAACTTCACTCTCGATCTGGTTCCTATCCTAGCGCAGATCGACCAGTCTGCTGAAGGTGAGGCGTCCTCTGCTGAGGATCCTTTGGCCGGTCTGGATATCGATCCGGGCATACTGAATGTCCTGACCGAATACGAAGAACATCGTCTGCTTGAAAATATTCGCAAAGGCCGGGCTATCCATCTTCTGCGCATGGATTTTGACCTGTCCAGCTTTGATCAGGAGCTGGCCGAGATCACCGAGCAGCTGAAGCAGCAAGGTGAGGTCGTAAGCACCTTGCCTTCGGCCGGTGAGATCGGAGAGCGAATCGCCTTCCAGATTCTCTTCGGTAGTGAGTTGAACTGTGCTGACATCGAGCTCCTGCTGAGTCGTGACGACCTTGATATCAGCACCTGCGGCCAGGCTGAAGTCGCGATGGAGCCGGAAGGTTTTGTGCTTGAAGAGCCTGATGCTAGGCCTGATACAGTCATGGCCACTGTGGAGCGTTTGCCTGCGGCTGTTGAAGAAGTTGATGGTGGCAGCTCCATGCGTTCGATCAGCAGAACTGTCAGGGTCGACATCGACAAGCTCGACCTGTTGATGAATATTGTCGGTGAACTGGTTCTCTCCAAGAGTTCTATCGCCAATATTGGAGATCGCATCAAGGCTTCTGCAGATAAGGAACTGGCTACGGAGCTTGCCAAAGCGACACGCATCCTTGAACGTCGCCTCCACGAACTGCAAAAGGGTGTCATGGATGTTCGCATGGTGCCGGTTGGCCAATTGTTTGACAAGATGACCAGGATTGTCCGTCGCGTTTCCAATGAGCAGGGCAAGAAGGTGGACCTGGACATCCGCGGCGCCGACACAGAGCTCGACAAGCTGATTATTGAAGATGTCTCTGATCCGCTCATGCACATCATTCGCAATGCGATTGATCATGGCCTCGAAACCCCTGAAGAGCGTCGTCAGGTTGGTAAATCTGAGAAGGGTCATGTGCAGCTCTGGGCCTCTCAAAAAGGTAACCATGTTGTTATCGAAGTTCATGATGACGGCCGTGGCATCGATGCCGAAGGCGTGCGTCGCAAGGCTGTTGAAAAAGGTTTGATCAGTGAAGGTCAAAGCTTAAGCGAAGAAGAAATTTACGATCTGCTCTTCATGCCCGGTTTTTCCACCCGTAACGAAGTCAGCGACATGTCCGGCCGTGGCGTCGGCATGGATGTGGTCAAGAACAACATTGCAGCGCTTTCCGGTATGATTGAAGTCAAGAGCACCCAGGGGCAGGGCAGCAGCATGATTATTACCTTGCCGATCACCCTGGCGATTATCAAGGCGCTGATCGTGCAGGTGGGCGATAAAACCTACGCGATTCCGATTAACTCGGTTCTCGAGACCCTGATGATTGATGCCGACGTGATCCAGACAGTTGAGAAACGTGAAGTCATCGAGCTACGCAAAAGCACGGTTCCTTTGCTTCGTCTGAGCCAGGTGTTTGACCTGGGCTCGGAAGAGAAGGAAGACGAAAGGCGGCTTTTTGTGGCTGTTGTCGGCCTGGCAGAAAAGCGCATGGGCTTTGTTGTCGATGAGCTACTGGGACAACAGGATGTCGTCATCAAGTCTCTGGGTAAAGCGCTGAGTTTTGTCCAGGGTATTGCAGGGGCTGCTGAGCTGGGGAACCAGCAAACCATCCTGGTCCTTGATGTCGCCGGGCTCATGACTGAGGCCTTGCGAGGTGAGTCTTCCTTAAATGTATGAGGCTTATTTCGGCCTGCAGGAGAGGCCCTTCAGCAAGACTCCGGATCCGCGTTTCCTGTTCCTGAGTAAGGGCCACCGCGAAGCTCTGGCCCGTATGCAGTACGCGGTTGAAGAGCGTGACCTGGTCTTGCTGACCGGTGAGATCGGCTGTGGCAAGACAACCTTGTCACGTGCCTTGATGGATACCCTTGATGATTCTTTCAAGGTGGTCTGTCTGATCAATCCGCGGTTGACGCCTCTCGAGTTCCTGAGCAGCCTGGCCCGCCACCTTGGAGTGGTAGAGCCGGCTCGCTTTAAGGTCGATCTCCTTGAGCAGATTGGCAAGATACTCTTTGAGTACTATGAAAATGACATGACGCCGGTCGTGGTGATTGATGAGGCACAGCTGGTTCCGCATAAGGAAACCTTTGACGAGATCAGGCTGCTGACCAATTTCCAGCTGGATGATCGCAACTTGATCAGTATCGTTCTCATGGGCCAGCCGGAGTTGAAGCAGCGCCTCAGGCATCGTGCTTACGAGCCGTTGCGACAGAGGATAGGCATGCAGTTCGAGCTAACACCCCTCAGTCAGGACGAGATCTCTGAATACCTTGATTTCAGGGTGGTTACGGCCGGAGGAAAACCCGGACTGTTCAGTGAGGAAGCCGTGGCAGCGGTATATTCCTATTCAAATGGGACTCCGCGCATGATCAATCATGCTGCTTCTTTGGCTTTGCTTGAATGTTTCGGTCGCGGAGAAACTCGCATTGATCAGAGTGTTGTCGACGCCGTCATGTTGGAGCTCGGTGGCAACTGGGAATAACGGCTAGCAGCTTGTCGGACTATCAGGGCTGAAGCGAAAATTTGACCGTTTGAGAACAGATTTTGGCTCATTTGAGAGTAATAGCCGTAGCTATTGGTCGAAAAGGAGCTGAAATATGGGCCAAAGAGACGAATTTGCAGCCAGTTCATTGTAA
>JAAXQF010000336.1 GCA_012974435.1 Desulfuromonadales bacterium
GCGCTGTGCCGGTTGCGGTGAAGAACTGGAGTGGCAGTTCGGTGCCTGCTGGAAGTGTGGGAAGGCAAGGGACGCGTGATCAAACGGCAGCTTTAAGCTTTAGGGCTTTAAGGCTGTAAGTAAAAAGCGAAAAGAGTTGTTTCCAGCCCACCAAGACATAATTTCTTACAGCTTACAGCTTACAGCTTACAGCTTTGCTGCCTGACATATTCGTACATGACCACCGAGGCGGCGATGCTGACATTAAGACTCTGAACAGTGCCAAACTGAGGAATGGTCAACTTCTGCATCTCTGCGTAATCCTGCACGTCAAAACTGAAACCAAACTCTTCATGGCCCAGAATAAAGGCACTCTTTTGCGGCAACTTCGCTGCACTGAGAGATGTCGCGTCATCTGGGCTGAGCAGGAAAAAGCTATAGCCCTGCTCGCTTAATTGCGCATAACACTCGGCAAAAGTCTCATGGAAGACGGCCGGAACCTTGCGGAAAGAGCCCTTGGCGGGAGCCGGATCAAAAGCATCGATATTGACAAGGTGCACCGCGCCCGCACCAAAGGCCTCAGCGCTGCGGAAGGTCTTGCCCACGTTAAAGCTGGGCTTGAGTTGATCAAGCACCAGAACGAACTCGTGTTCACCCGGTTCGGCCAAGACGTTGCGCTGGCGCTCCTTGTTGTAGCGCAGCAGCATGTTGCGGCGATTCTCTTTTTTGCTCATAAAGGGTGAAACTCCGAGGCGCGTGGCGCGTGGCTGGTAGCGCGGAAAAGTTGCGTTTTGCTAAAAGAGAGTGTACCGCTCACAGTGAAGAGTTTGGCCCTTCTCCAGATTAGCGTAGTAGATAAAGCTTGTTGAGGTGTTTGCGCTTTATCGCGCCACTCGCCACCCGCCACGATCATCTCGTTTTCCCAGGAATCCCCGCTTCCGTCATCGGTCGCGGATCGAGCAAACTCTTCAACTCTTCTTCCGGTAAGACTTTCTCGGCAAGCGCAACTTCGCGCACCGTTCTGCCTGTTTCATGCGCCTGCTTGGCGATGGCAGCGGCCTGGTCGTAACCGATCACCGGAGCCAGAGCGGTGCACATGGCCAGGCTCTCTTCAATCAGCCCCTCGCAACGCTCACGATCGGCTTCAAGGCCTTGCAGACAGCGTTTGTTGAACTGCTCGGTTGCGCTGGCCAGCAGGTCAATCGATTGCAGCAGGTTGTGGGCCATCACCGGCATCATGACATTCAGTTCAAAATTGCCGGTCATGCCGCTCAGGGTGATGGTGGCGTCGTTACCGACCACCTGGGCGCAGACCTGCATCAGGCTTTCCGCCATCACGGGATTGACCTTGCCCGGCATGATCGAACTGCCCGGTTGAACGGCAGGCAACTGTAATTCGCCGAGGCCGCAACGGGGGCCGCTGGCGAGGAAGCGGATATCGTTGGCGATTTTGAAAAGGGCCGTTGCCGTGGTTTTCAGCGCACCACTGGCGGCAACCACCTGTTCTTTGCCGCCCTGGGCAGCAAAGTGGTCTTTGGCTTCACGCAGGGGCAGGCCAGTGACCTCTGCCAGCCCGACAATCACTCGCTGGGCAAACTCCGGATGGGTGTTGAGGCCGGTGCCGACAGCTGTGCCGCCGAGAGGCAATTCGCAGAGACCTTCTAAAACGCGTTCCAGTTCGCTAATGACCAGTGCCACCTGGCGGAAGTAGCCGCCAAAAATCTGGCCGAGACGGATGGGTGTGGCGTCCTGCAGGTGGGTGCGGGCGATGGTCACGATGTCGTCGAACTCACGGGCCTTCGCGCCCAGTGCTTTGCGAAGCTCATCAAGCTTTGGCAGCAATTGTTCCTTGATTTCCACGGCCGCGGCCAGATGCATGACGGTGGGGATCACGTCGTTGCTTGATTGGCCGTAGTTGACATGATCGTTGGGGTGGACGGCTCTGCTGCCGAGCGGTTCGTCCAGCAGTTGACAGGCACGGTTGGCGATGACCTCGTTGGCGTTCATGTTGGTACTGGTTCCGGAGCCGGTCTGGAAAATGTCGAGAGGGAATTGATCGTCCAGATCACCGATAATAACCTCTTCAGCCGCATCCATAACGGCGAGCGCTACGCGCTCATCGATCAAACCAAGCTCGCGATTGACCTTTGCGGCATGTTCCTTGACCATGCCGAGGGCACGCAGGAAAGGGCGGGGAAAGACGATTCCGGAAATAGGGAAATTATCTCTGGCGCGAGCAGTTTGAGCGCCGTAGAGGGCTTCGGCAGGAACAGTCATGCTGCCCATGGAATCCGTTTCTTTGCGGGTTGCAGACATTTTTTACTCTCCTTTTGTGCTTTTAGAGAAGGTTTGTCTGTTATCGTTTCAGGAAAGACATCTTCCTGAAATCATTAGCTCTTTTATCCATTCAGCATACCAACAGTGAGACTTCTGTCAATGAGATAGATTAGTGTTTAGGCTCTTCAAAGAGTTTTTAGTATCGCTAAAGTTTTCTCTTGGTTAGAATGAAGATTCATGTCGACTCTCGCCTTTACATTGATTCTTTTTTCCGCCTTTATGCATGCGCTCTGGAATCTGCTGGTCAAACGCAGCAAGGACAAGACCGTCTTCATCTGGTGGATGTTTGTGACCTCGGGAAGCCTGATGGTGCTGGCGCTGCCGATGGCCGGGCCTTTTCCGCTGCCCCCATGGCGTGTTGTCGGCCTGGCTGCCATTGGTGCGGTTTGTTTCATGCTCTACCACCTGTTCACCGGTCGCGCCTATCGTAGCGGCGATCTGTCCTTGATCTACCCCTTGGCACAGACGTCGATGTTCTGGGTGCCGATCTGGGGTGTGCTCATTCTCGGAGAAAAGGTTTCCGGGCTTGGCACGGCAGGTATCGGCCTGATCTTATTCGGGGCTTATTCGATTCAGCTGCGGGCCTTGGCCTGGAGTGAAGTGATCAGACCTTTTCGCAACCTGCGCGACCCGGCGGTGATGGCCGCCCTGGCTGCCGGCTTTATCTATTCGATCGGCTCAGTGATCGACAAGACCGGTGTCATGCTCTACTCACCCTTTCATTTCACCTTTTTGCTGGTCGATTTCATGCTCTTGTTCATGACTCTGAACATCATGCGGCCCAAGTACCAGGGCCGGGTTATGGCTGAATTCAGAAACAGCCGTCTTCTGGTCATTCTCTCGGGGCCGGTCATCATGGCTTCCTTCCTTTCCTTTCGTTACGGCCTGCAAATGGCACCGATGAGCTATGCCGTACCTGTTCGACAGGTCAGCCTACTGATCGGCGTATTGATCGGTGTGCTCTTCCTTGGTGAGACTTGTGGTCGTATCCGTTTAATTGCCACCCTGCTAGTTCTCGCTGGCGCGGCTTTGATCCGCCTCGGTTAAAAAAATCTGCCACAGAGACACAGAGACACAGAGAAAAGCAAACGAGCGTGAAGCCGAGCTTGTTTCTTCAATTCAAATAAAGATCGCCGTTGTTGTAAGTTGATAAGCTATGTTTTCTTATTGAAAGATTGCATAGAAGAGTTTTTCCCTTTAAGGTTTCCTCTGTGTCTCCGTGTCTCTGTAGCAAAGGTCTTTCATGAAAAATATCGCTAATTTTCTCTTCGAAGCAGGCATGCTTAAGCGTACGCCCCGTACCGGGTTCCAATTTCTTGGCTCTGGCGCAGAGTCGGTTGCTGAGCATAGCTTCCGTACCAGCTTGATCGGCTACACCCTGGCTCAACTCGATGAAGAAGCGGATGCCGGCCGGGTGGTTCTGCTCTGTCTTTTCCATGACATCCCCGAAGCGCGCACTGGCGATCTCAACTACGTCAACAAGAAGTACGTCAAGGTTGATGAGCGCAAAGCGGTCGAAGATCTGGCCCGCACCCTGCCCTTTGGTGATGATTACCGCAGTCTGCAGTATGAGTTCATGGCCAAGGAAACCCGTGAAGCCTGCATTGCCCATGACGCCGATCAGCTGGAAATGATCCTGGCGCTCAAGGAATACAAAGATCTCGGCAACCGCTACGCAGATGAGTGGTATCCGGTTACTCTCAAGCGCTTGCAGACTGATGCGGCTAAAAATCTGGCTGAAACGATATGGGAGACGGATTCGACCCGTTGGTGGTTTGATGATGATACCGAATGGTGGGTTCGCGGTGAGCGCGATGATGCGAAGCCTTGACCCGGAATCCCATAAGTGCTAGAAATCCCCTCTTATTTAAAAACCCGGCTCAGGGTGCAGGGGAATAGGTTCAGGGAAAGACACCCTTAACCTTTAACCTTTAACCTTTGACCCAGAATTGCGGAGCAATTCCCATGCTCGATCTTAAATTTCTACGTGAAAATCTGGATGAAGTCGAACGCCGCCTGAACACCCGCGGTGGTACCGTCGATCTCGGTGACTTCCGTACTCTCGATGAAAAGCGTCGTGCTTTACTCAGCGAAGCGGAAACGCTCAAGGCGGAACGCAACCAGGTTTCTGCCCTGATCGGCAAGACCAAGGACAAGAGCCAGGTGCAGGACGAAATCGTCCGCATGAAGGATGTCTCGGCATGCATAAAGGAGCTCGATGAAGAGCTGCGCCAGGTTGAGGAAAGCCTGAAAGGCTTGTTGCTGAACCTGCCGAACCTGCCCGACGAAGTCTGCCCGATCGGTCAATCTGAAGAAGACAACCCGGAAGTTCGCGTTTGGGGTGAGCCGACCCAGCTTGGTTTTGAGCCGAAGGCCCATTGGGACCTTGGCGAAGATCTCGATATCATCGATTTCGAACGTGCCACCAAGATCGCAGGAGCCCGCTTCTCCCTCTCCAAGGGAGCCGGTGCCCGCCTCGAACGTGCGCTGTCCAACTTCATGCTCGATACCCATACTGCTGGTGATAAATATACGGAAGTACAGACTCCTCTCATGGTTAATCGCGACACCATGACCGGAACGGGACAGCTACCGAAGTTCGAAGCCGATCTCTTCCACATGGATGATCCCGACTATTTTCTGATTCCGACCGCCGAAGTTCCAGTGACCAATATCTTCCGCGACGAGATCCTCGATGGTGCACAGCTGCCGATCTGTTACACGGCGCATACGCCCTGCTTCCGCAAAGAAGCCGGTGCTCACGGTCGCGATACCCGTGGCTTGATCCGTCAGCATCAGTTCAACAAGGTTGAGCTGGTCAAGTTTGTTCGCCCGGAAGATTCCGAAGTTGAATTGGAAAAGCTGCTGGCCGATGCCGAAGGTATTTTACAGGCGCTCAAATTGCCCTACCGGGTAGTTGATCTCTGCACCGGTGATATCGGTTTCTCTGCTGCCCGCACATTCGATATCGAAGTCTGGTTGCCGGCCCAGCAGGCTTATCGAGAAATTTCATCCTGTTCGAACTTCCGCGATTTCCAGGCCCGGCGTGCCAGCATCCGTTTCCGTCGCGAAGCGGGGAGCAAGCCGGAGTTTGTTCATACCATCAACGGCTCAGGCCTGGCGGTTGGCCGTACCGTGGTCGCGGTGCTGGAAAACTACCAACAAGAAGACGGTTCGGTGGTGATTCCGGAAGTTTTACGTCCTTATATGGGCGGTATTGAAAAAATCGGTTGATACGATTCGCAGTTTGTATTACAAGTGCGGGTCTAGATAAATAAAAACGGAGGAGTGGCCGAGAGGCCGAAGGCGGCGGTCTTGAAAACCGTTGATGCGCAAGCGTCCGTGGGTTCGAATCCTACCTCCTCCGCCATTTTCATATTTGTTTCGCTTTAAGTAGGATTCGAAGCGGAGCAAATGATACAAAGTTAGTGATTGAAAAACGCGGACGACAGCATTATATTGTGCGTCCGCAAAAATGTGAAAAGTGGAGAGGTGACCGAGCGGCCGATGGTGGCACCCTGCTAAGGTGTTGTACGGGCAACTGTACCGAGGGTTCGAATCCCTCCCTCTCCGCCAGTTTTTCTGTTAGGCTTGAAAAAGCTTGACATTAAACTGGATGTAAGCGATAAACCGTGTTCCTTTGCGCCGCTAGCTCAGCTGGATAGAGCGTCTGACTACGGATCAGAAGGTCGGGAGTTCGAATCTTCCGCGGCGCGCCAATAAAATTAGAGGGTTACAGATTTCGGTCTGTAACCCTTTTTGTTTGTTTAGTGCTTTGGGTGCCAAGATAGGTGCCAAGATTTCCTTTTATCCCCCCTTTTTATGGACATGTAAAACTAGGTAAAGAGGGGGTGGGGGTCTTTTTCGGCACACCCTCACTTTTCATCAACCTCCCTCTCTGGCCGCGATAAAG
>JAAXQF010000481.1 GCA_012974435.1 Desulfuromonadales bacterium
GCAATCGCGCGGAGATGACCGAGAGAGGCTGGGACGAACTCGATGTGCTCTTCGTCACCGGGGACGCCTATATCGACCACCCCTCTTTCGGCACCTCGCTCCTGGCACGCCTGCTTGAAGACGAGGGTTTGCGAGTCGGCATTCTCGCACAGCCGGACTGGCGCAATGTGGAAGCCTTAAAAGTCATGGGCCGACCACGGCTCTTTGCGGCAATTTCGGCCGGTGCCATGGATTCCATGGTCAATCATTACACGGCCGCCAAGAAGGTCCGTAACGATGACGCCTACACTCCGGGAGGGCGTAGCGGAGCGCGTCCAAATCGTGCAGTCATCGCTTATACTGCCGCAGTCAAAGGTGCCTTCAAGGGCTTGCCAACGGTCATCGGAGGTATCGAGGCAAGTCTGCGTCGTCTTGCTCATTACGACTATTGGGACAACAAGGTCAGACGCTCGGTGTTGGTTGACAGCAAGGCCGACCTGCTCCTGTTCGGCATGGCGGAAACTGCTCTCGTGGCACTCGCCAAGCGCATGCTGGCAGGCGCAGAATTCGAGGCCATCACTGACCTGCGCGGCACCGCCTACCTGACCAAAACAGCACCGGACAATGCGGTTATTCTACCTTCCTTTGAGGAGGTCAACTCAAGTACGGACGCTTACAACAAAGCCTTCAAGCTGGCCTCAGACGAGAAGAACCCTTTCAGCGGAAAAGCACTCGTACAAGAGCATGGCAATCGACAACTTGTGATCAACCCGCCTGCCTCGCCACTCGAGGAAGAACAGCTCGACCGCATCTACGCCCTGCCCTTTACCAAGCTGCCCAAGCTGCCGCATCCTTCCTACCAGGACGTGATTCCGGCTTATGCACAGATCAAATTCTCCATCACCAGTCACCGCGGTTGCTGTGGCGGCTGTGCTTTCTGTGCGATTACCCATCATCAGGGCAAGACAATTCAGTCACGTTCCGAGCAATCGGTGCAGGAAGAGCTTGAGCGCTTGAGTCTGCACCCGGACTTCCGCGGTACGGTCACAGATGTTGGTGGGCCGACTGCGAATATGTACGGCATGCGTTGTAGCAACCCGGAGGCGCAGGCGACCTGTCGTCGTGAAAGCTGTCTTTACCCGCAAATCTGCAAACATCTGGACACCCGTGATGACCGAGCCGTAGACCTGCTCCGCAGGCTGCGCAAGAACCCCGCCGTCAAGCACCTCTTCGTCGCCTCGGGAATTCGTTTCGACCTGCTCAATCGGCAACCGGATTATTTTGCCGACCTGGTCAAACATCACGTTGGCGGCCTTCTCAAAGTCGCTCCGGAGTCGACTAGCCCGAAAGTCACGAAGGTCATGCGCAAACCGGGGCCGCAGGTGTTTGAACAATTCCTGCAGAAATTCCGTGAGCAGAGTCTGAATCTGGGGAAGAAACAGGCCGTTGTCCCCTACTTCATCAGCTCTCATCCCGGCTGCACGCTCAACGATATGATCGATGTCGCTCTCTTTCTTAAAGAGCACAACTTGCGCGTCGAGCAGGTTCAGGAATTCACACCCACCCCGGGTAGTCTGGCTACCTGTATCTATCATACCGGTCGTGACCCCTTCAGCGGTGAACTCGTCCATGTCCCCCTTAACCCTAATGAACGGCGGCAACAGAAAGCCCTGCTGCTCTGGCACCTGCCCGAAAGCCGCAAGGATGTGCTGGCCGCGCTCAAACAGTGTGATCGAGAGGACCTGATTACAACCTTGCTTGGTCATCAAAAGCAGGGGACTAAACAAGCGACATCACCAGCCAGGAAACAACCGAAACGGCCCCGAAAACAATAAACCGTCAGGTGACTTGTTAGAGAGTCAGCTTCGCACCTTGGCATTTCATAGTTATCTGGCTATGATTAACAGCATCCTTCAACACGGAAAGAACAAGAGGTTCACTATGGAACGCCTGCTCGATGATATTGAAGCCAGGGTTGTTGGCTGCCTGGTCGAGAAAGACCTGGCGACACCTGAGTACTATCCCTTGACCCTGAATGCTCTGACCAATGCCTGCAATCAGAAGTCAAACCGTGATCCGGTGATGCTACTGGAAGAGACTGATGTGATCCGGGCCCTCGACAGTCTGCGGCTAAAACAGATGGCACATCAATCGGCCGAAGGAGTTCGTGCCGCCAAATATTGCCATAACCTGGAGGCAGTGTTGAACCTGGACCCTGAAGATCTGGCGGTCCTTGCCGAGTTGCTCTTGCGTGGCCCGCAGACCGTTGGTGAACTGCGCAACCGCGCCGAAAGAATGTGCCCGGTAGGCGATCTCCAGGCCGTCGAAGAGTTGCTGCAGAATCTCACAGAGCGAGAAGAACCCTTGGTGATGAGCCTGCCACGACAACCGGGACGCAAGGAACATCGCTTTACTCACCTGTTATCCGGTATCCCGGAGATTGAGGAAACCTCGGCACTGCCCACAGAGCCCGCAAGGCTCAAGGTTGCTGCAGAGAACGATCGCATCACCAGCCTGGAAGAAGAGGTCGCTGCACTGCGTACCGAGCTCGACGAGGTAAGCAAACAACTGAAGGCCTTTCAGTCGCAATTTGAATAACTCTTTTGACGAACAAACCACCATGCCCTCACTAGCCGTTCTCTACGATCCTCAGTCAGACCACTGGCTACGCTTTTCTGACCCTGTTGAAGAGATCGAAGTCCATTGTCTCAAAGACATTCTTCCGGCACTGGAAAAGATTGAGCAACGTGTCGAGCAAGAGGGCCTTTTCGCCGCAGGTTATGTCAGCTACGAAGCCGCGCCAGCCTTTGACGATGCCCTGCAAACAAATGCCGCGAGCGACTTCCCCCTGCTGCGCTTCGGCCTCTTTGCAAAAATGGAGCAGATAGAGCTGCCTGCAGCCCCGGCAGCGGTGACGCTTCCCGTCTGGCAGCCCCGGGAAGGCTCTGATACTTTTGCCCGTAAGGTTAACGAGATTCGCGAGGCAATCGCCCGTGGAGAAACCTATCAAGTCAACCTGACCTTCCCAATGAGCAGCGGCTTTACGCAGGACCCCTGGGAGTTCTTTCTACAGCTGGTGCACGGCCAGCAAGCCGGTGGCGCCGGTTTCCTGCAAAATGAACGCTGGGCCATCTGCTCCGTCTCACCGGAGCTGTTTTTCAGCAGAGATGGCAAGCATCTGACCATGCGGCCGATGAAGGGCACAGCACCTAGAGGTCGAACCCTCGCAGAAGATCGACGCCTGGCGAACGAACTGCTGGAATCGACCAAAAATCGCGCTGAGAACATCATGATCCTCGATATGGTGCGCAATGACCTTGGTCGACTGGCCCCTCCTGGAGAGGTGAAGACGGAAAAAATCTGCTCTCTGGAAAAATATCCAACCGTCTGGCAGTTGACTTCAACGGTTAACGCTTGCAGTGAGGCCACCCTGGCAGAAACCTTTCAGGCGCTCTTTCCCTGCGCTTCGATCACCGGCGCCCCCAAAGCGCAAACCATGCAGATCATCAAAGCGATCGAAGAGCAACCCCGCAACATTTACACCGGCACTTTCGGTTGGCTGGCACCCGGCCGGAAGGCGCACTTCAACGTCGCGATCCGCACCCTGTTGTTCGATCGACAGAAGAATATCGCCACCTATGGCGTAGGGGCGGGTATCACCTGGGATTCAGACAGTACCGAGGAATACCAGGAGTGTCTGGACAAAGCGGAGGTTCTCAAACAGCCGCTGAGCGACTTTGCCCTGATCGAAACCTTGCGCTGGACACCAGGAAAAGGCTACTTCGTCCTGCCTGAACACCTGGCCCGGTTGCGAGCCTCAGCGGAGTACTTTGATTTCCGCTTTTCCGACGAGCAGGTTGTCGAGTATCTGCACAAGCTCGCTGAAAACTTTCCTGCAACACCACAAAGGGTGCGATTTCTCCTGCATAAAGATGGTCTTCTGCAAAGCACTTGTGTACCTCTTACAGCAGTAACAACATCGTCACCATTAAGAATCTGCCTGGCAGCTGAGCCGATCAATACTGGAGATATTCGGCTCTACCACAAGACCACCCGAAGACAGCTCTACGAACATCGCCTTTCTGAAATGAAAGGGGCTGATGAAGTGGTCCTATGGAATGAACGGGGAGAAATTACCGAATGCTGTACGGCGAACCTGGTGGTTAAACTGTCGGGACAATATCTAACTCCGCCAGTCAACTCCGGTCTCCTGCCGGGAACCTATCGAGAGTACCTGTTGTCACGCGGAATTCTGACAGAACAGACCCTGACTGCAGACGACCTGCGCAACAGTTCTCAGGTTTACCTGATTAATGCGGTTCGCAAGTGGCGACGGGCGGTCTTGTGCTCGCAATACAAACAATAAAAAAACGGGCTCCGCAGGATTCTGCGGAGCCCGTTTCGATAAATGTTAGTTAAGAATCTCAGCCTTTGGCAACATTGGAAGCCTGAAGGCCTTTCGGGCCATCTTCAATATCAAAAGTGACGCGCTCACCTTCAGCCAGAGATTTAAACCCGTCCCCTTGAATTGTGGAAAAGTGTACAAACACATCAGGCCCATCATCTTGAGAGATAAACCCGAACCCCTTCGCATCATTAAACCATTTCACTGCTCCATCTGCCATTTCTACTTCTCCTTCTTTCTGCTCAGTACTTTGAGCATTGTTTTTGGTTGTGCCCGCATAATCAGTTCCAAAACAAGATCCCCGCACTGACCCCCTTGCCCGCGCGGTACGACATCATAACTTATGAGTCTTACATGCTTTACCGACCATATTTACAGACACAAACTTCCGATATGTTTTCTTATTAAACCAAACAAATGGTCAATTGCAAGAAAGAAAAAATCCCGTCAGGAGAGACCTTCCGGAACATCGCACGGGAGATTATTAACAAAATGGTTGATTTATCTTTTGAGACAACGTAGTGAAAAGAGAATAATGACTCCGCGCCCGGAGCTTTATCAAAGTGAGGAATCTGTTGAAAGCGCATCAACAATTTGCACCCTTTGCCGATGCATGGCTTGGCTCTTATCTTGACTCCGGCAAACAACTTTATTGTCGTGACAACTGCTCTGGCTGTTGCCACCTTGCGGTCCATGCAACCTTTCCGGAAGCTGTCGCTGTGGCAGAACAATTATCGGCACAGCAAACAGCTGAACTGGCCGGTTATGTTGATCGGATAAAAAAAGCCCACAAAAACTGGGGCACCCTGAAAAGCTACCTGAAAGAGCATCGTCAGAAACTCGGGCCCTGCCCGTTCCTGAACCAAAAGGGCTCCTGTACGATTTATCCATTACGTCCGCTGGCCTGCCGTGCCTTGCTATCAACGCGACCGGCAGCCTGGTGCACTGTGGACTTTTCAGAACTGAACAGCTGGGACAAACAGGCCTATGAGAGTAGCCTGGACCGTCAGGTTGTGGCCTGGCCAACCCACTATGTTGCAGAGACTCAGGACTTTGGGCAAAAACTGGAGAAGACGCTGCTTGAAGCAATGCAACGAGAAAAGGGCTGGGCTCTCTCTGGAAATTTTGCCATCATGGTCTGGCTGGAACAAACGTGTCATTTAAGCAAAGTGACCAGCAAAGAAGAATGCCACGAAATCCTGGCAACCAACGACCTGAGCAGCAACCTGCTACTTGACTTCAGCACCCACAATCAAAGGTAAATTGGGCCGACTTACGGCAAGGGGAAAAATATGTTTGAGCTTCATTCGCAACTGGCCCAAGACACCGTCACAATCGGCGACTTTCCCCTCTGTCGCCTGTTGCTGATTAATGACAACAACTATCCCTGGTTCATCCTGGTGCCACGACGTACGCAGATAAAGGAAATTTATGAACTTGAGGAGTGTGACCAGCGCCAACTCCTGAAAGAATCGTCTCATCTTTCCGAGGTCCTGGTAAAAATCTTTCAAGCAGACAAGTTGAATGTTGCGGCCCTTGGCAACATGGTTCCGCAACTTCATATCCATCACATAGTCCGCTACCAGGACGATCAGGCCTGGCCAAAACCGGTGTGGGGACTTTTCCCCGCGCAAGCCTATACGGAGAGGACGCTACAGGAAGTCTGCGGCAACGTCGCTGCCCTCCTGACAGACTTCACCCCAGACAGCAACGGTGCCCTCGCACCCAGAGTCTGTTGAACAGAGACTAGTGCCGCGTCAACGACAAACTGACGCATCCAACTTGTTCTTTTCCGCGCCTGCTTCGTTATGTCTTAAGCCACGTAGTTACAACTATGTGACTCACAGAGTCAATCGCAGAAAAAGCTCACACTGGCCAAGACCTTACATCTTCTGGGAGGCCGCACGCTGGCTGACGTTCCTGAACGCAATCATCGTGGCCTACTTTAACGTGACCGGACTCTACCGGCTTCTTCAAGGTGACCATGCCTTCAAAGGACCCCTGCTCTTCCTCGCCGTCGGCTCTGTGGCTTTCGGGTTCTATGTCGGCTTCAAACTGACAACTCATGTTTATATGGGCGAAAAAACGCGCCTGCACTGCGGCTTCCCTCTTCAGGTCGGATTCGTTGATCTGGAGACTGGGGAGGAGATCACCAGGGGCAAAGCGACGATGACCATCGCCATGGGCGTAAACGCCCTGATCGGCATCAGCCTGACCCTTTTTCCACTCGTTTTCATATACGTCATGATGGCTTAGCTAAGCAACGGCCACTTTTCCCGCACGTTTAAGCAAAAGAAAGCAGCACAACGTAATTTAAACAACGACTAATGATGGTACATTATTGTGCAAGACCATGAGAGAATGATAACATTTATACATCACTCGTATTAAGAGGTCTGAATGCGCGCGCTTTTCCTTGCCATACTCTTGACAACTTGTCTGCTACTTCAAGCAGGCTGTAAAGATTCCGAACCAATCCGGATTGGCTTTCTCGGTGGTCTGACGACACGCGCCGCAGGATTGAGCACCAGTGGGCGTGACGGCTTTCAGCTGGCCATAGAGGAGATCAATGCCAGCGGGGGCATCAATAACCGTCAAGTTGAAGGAATCATTCAAGACACTCGCGGACACAAGGAGACAGCTCTTCAGGCGGTCCATTCTCTGGTAGAGCGCAAGGTTGCCGCAATCATAGGACCAATGACCAGCCAGACAGCCGTTACTGTTGTTCCGGAAGCCAACCTGGCTAAAATCCCCATGATCAGCCCTACGGTCAGTACCAATCAGCTGAACGGTCTCGACGATTATTTCTTCAGAGTTTATTACACCAACGCCCAAGCTGCGACGCTGTTGGCCGAACGGCTGTCAACTCAGGAGGATAAGCGGATCGCAGCAATCTACGATCTCGGCAACAAGGCCTATACGGAAGACTGGGTCAACCATTTTCAGGGAGTTATTGAGCGGGACAACGGCTCAGAGGTCGTCAGGATCCCTTTCGACATGCGTTTCGACACACTCTTTATTGAACTGGCGGCACGAGCAGCAGAAGCCAACCCGCAAGGGATATTGATTCTCGCCAACGCGGTTGACACGGCCATAATATGCCAGCAACTGGCAAAGTTATCTATCGATCTACCTCGTTACGCTACAGGGTGGTCCTATTCTGACGACCTGATTCAATTCGGTGGCAAAAGCGTTGAAGGACTGTCCATTATTCAAAGTGCCAATGTCACAGATGCGGCGCCGGCGGTGCAGAGATTTGTCGAAGCTTACCGGCAACGATTTCGCGCTGAGCCGAACTTCCCGGCCTTCCATGCCTACGATGCAACCAGAATGCTCCTCAGCGTTCTTGAAAAAACTACCGACCCTGAAGAGATCCGTGAAGAATTGTTAAAGCTCGAGAGTTTTGCCGGACTGCAGTCCGATATCTCTTTCGATCGTTACGGTGACCTCAAGAAACCCAGCCTTCATCTCGCAAAAATCGTAAATGGCCAGTTTATAAAAACAGATTAACTCGCAACAAACCACTCTCTCCACATCTCGATAAATCCATCTCCATAAGTAACAATCCCACAACGTCATGATATGCTCGAGATAATACGTATGTCATCCAGTAACAACCAATTTATACCCTCCCACCAGTTCTCTGCAGCAAAAGAACACGCCACTAAAAGTTGACACCACCACCATGAGCAGGTAATAAAAAGCTTCCACTAATTTACACGGGAGGTACACGATTGTGATTAAGATAGATTTTGAAAAGATGGGGGGCCTGATCCCCGCTATTATCCAGGACCATGAAAATGGTGAAGTTCTCATGGTCGCCTTCATGGACGAAAAAACTCTCAACAATACGCTGCGCGATGGCAAGACCTGGTTCTACAGTCGCACCCGACAGAAATACTGGATGAAGGGCGAAGAGTCCGGCAACACTCAGGACGTCGTCGAGATATTGACTGATTGTGATGCCGATACCGTTGTCATCAAGGTCAAGCAGAACGGCCCGGCAGCCTGTCATACAGGTAATCGCAGTTGTTTCTATGTCCGTTGGGAAGACGACCAGTGGGTGGAACACTCCAATCCACTTTTTGATCCTGACGAGGTTTACAAGAAAAAATAATCTTTTGCCACAGAGGCACAGAGGCACGGAGAGAAACAAAAGCTTTGGGTTAACAGTTCAAACGACCCTGATTGGTTAAAGTCTTTTCTCTGTGTCTCTGTGACTCCGTGGCCATAGCCTTTATTGAGGTTTGACAATGACAAACGAACTCAGATTTGGTCTTCCGAAAGGAAGCCTGGAAAGTGCGACCGTTGAACTCCTTGCGAAAGCAGGGTGGAAAATAAAGACCTCTTCACGCAGCTACTTTCCCACCAGCGATGATGATGAGTTGAAATGCAGCCTGGTTCGCCCTCAGGAGATGGCCAAGATCTTGGAACGCGGCAAACTCGATGTCGGCATTGCCGGTCGTGACTGGGTTCGCGAAAATGAGTCTGATGTCGTCGAAGTTGGAGAGATGGTCTATTCCAAAGTATCACGCCGGCCGGCCCGCTGGGTGCTGGTCGTCGGTCCCGACTCCGAAGTAGAGAAACCGGAAGACCTGGCGGGTGCCACCATCTCGACCGAGCTGGTCGGCTTCACCAAACGCTACTTTGCCGAACGAAACATCCCGGTGGACGTCGAATTCTCATGGGGAGCAACAGAAGCCAAAATTCTCAAAGGGCTGTGTGAAGCAATTGTTGAGGTCACAGAGACCGGCTCAACGATCAAGGCCAACAATCTGCGCATTGTCTGTGAGTTGATGGAATCCGTACCTGTCCTGATTGCCAACAAGAACGCCTGGGCGGATCCATGGAAAAGAGCTAAAATCGAGCGCATTTACACCATGCTGAAATCTGCGCTCCGTGCTGAAGGGATGGTTGGGCTGAAAATGAATGCTCCCGGAGACAAGATTGAACCAATAGTCAATCTTCTGCCGAGCCTGAATCGCCCTACTATTGCTCATCTATACCAGTCTGACTGGGTTTCCATTGAAACAATTATGCAAGAATCTGAAGTGCGCAAGATCATTCCGGAACTTATGGAATTAGGGGCCGAAGGGATCGTTGAATATCCTCTCAATAAGATTATCTGATCTTTTTTTGTGAGGTGTACATTATCTCGTCAGTTTTGAGCGAATTGTGAGTGCACTCGTGTACAATGGGTGATTATAAAAGATTCACATCACCTGAAAAATTCGGCGAAGGATAGCGGTAACCATGACCATTCAAGTTGAACTCATCGATGGCACACTTTGCAGGGTTGTCCCGAAAGGGTTGAATCTGCTGTTGAACCGTGAACTGGTGAAACGCTTCAAGCGTTCTTCCGGCTGGGCTGTCGTCGGCCGGGATTCGATCCGCTATACTGAGAAGGTCAACGGTTATAGGGGCATGGAGCGTCGCAGAGCGGCATAACTTTCCCTCCATCTTCATAGTCACTTTCACCAAAAGATACGGACGCATTTGATGCTCCGTATCTTTTTTATTGCCCTCCAAGAGATTTCTTAAGATGGATTAACACTTGCCATGTTAACGTATCGTGATTAAATTGAACAACTCCCAATGAGGAGAGCTTAACCATTTTGGCCAAGACCCTTTCCAAAAAATCATCGTTTCGACTATTCCTCTGGGGAATGGTTCTGGTTCCTTTCGCCGGCGTCTCTGATGTCATTCTTGGCGCAGTCCTCTTCGGCGACGGAAGCATACAGGAACAGCTATTTTCCCCGACCTATCACGAAGTGGCCATCCGCCTTCTGTTCAGTACCTTCATCCTGGCAGCCATTTATCTCGGCATACATTATCTGGCGAAAACCTCTCAGAAAGAAGCGGCTCTGCTAAGCCGAGGGCAAGACCTGTCTCTAGCCAGGCAGGATCTTGAAGAGTTTCATGAAAACCTCTCCAGACAATTGCGTCAAACCTCAGCGTCTCTGGCAAGCACCGTTGAGCTATTGCAAGTCCAATGCAGTAGCGACTTTGATGAAAAAACCCGTTTTTTCATGGAGAGTGTCTATAACTGCAGCTCCAAACTGAATGAACAACTCGACATCAATCAGGCACTCACAGAACTCACCTGTGGCGAACCCCACCGGGAAAAAACCCGACTGGACTTTTTGGCTAATGAGGTTGTTGAAGAGCTGCAACAGAAACATCCGGACCGAGAACTTGAGTACAAGATTCAACCGTGGCTCAGCGACTGGTGTGATCAGAAAATGCTGAGGCTCATCATCTACAACCTCTTCAGTAACGCCATTGATTTTATTCCTGCATCACGAAAGGGCCGTATCGAGCTAGGTATGTTCAACCGCCATGAGCAGAAAGTCTTTTTCGTTCGTGACAACGGCACGGGCTACAATGACGCACAAGCAAAACGTCTGTTCGATGCATTTGAGGATAACTCCCTCGACGCAGAGCTGCCCAAGGACACCATCACTCTCGCTAACGCAAGAAGAATCATTAGCAGACACAATGGGCAAATCTGGGCGGAAGGGATCGAGGGCGCTGGCGGCACGGTTTTCTTTACCTGCAACACCCCCAAGTAAAGACAAGAGCAGCAGAATCTGGACATCACACCGACAGCGGGTTATCCTCCAGAGCTACTGACGTCTTAAGGGAGGAGCTTATGTCGCAAGAAAAAACCTCGAAACCTCAACACACCTGCTCAAGCTGCAGCACAATCTGGAAGAAACAAGGCACCACAAATTGCTGGAGTGATCCGGAAAATAAACCGAGCAAACCGGCCTATTGTCCTTCTGAGCCCCATGCAGAGATAATTTACGATTCCTTCCTCAAATACCAGGGCGATGATTCTGACGCTCGCCTGGCCAAGGTAGCCGCCAAAGTCGAGGGCCTTTGCTATCAACCCGTACCCGGCTCCGATGCAGTTAACGCTCGTTGGACAAGAATCGAAGACACCATCGCCCTGGCAAAGCTCATGGGCTACAAAAAGATCGGCATTGCCACCTGCATCGGCCTGCTGGATGAGTGTGACCGACTATGCGAGATCCTCAGAGCACAGGACCTTGAGCCTTACTCTTCCTGTTGCAAGGCCGGCAGTATCGACAAACTTGAACTTAACCTCGAAGAAGAAGACAAAGTCAGGCCAGGAACTTTTGAACCGGCCTGCAACCCGATCGCCCAGGCCCGCATTCTGAATGCTGAAGGGATGGAGATGAACATCATCATGGGACTGTGCGTCGGCCACGACATGCTCTTCAACAAATATTCAGAAGCACCGGTTACCACTCTGGTGGTCAAAGACCGGGTGACCGGGCACAACCCGATAGCGGTTCTCTATGGACAGAACTTTTATTACAAGAGGTTACAGAAGCAGCCGGTCTTAAGTGACGAAGAGATTGCTGAGCATCAGAACGACTCTTGAAAAGGTTTCTCTAGTAAAACAGTGAGACGACACAACAGAAACAATAAAGGGCCCGGAATAATTTCCGGGCCCTTCTTTATTTTGCAGGCTGCTGGCAACGTTTAGTCTTGTTTCTATGATTGGAAATGAAGAGAGGGCAACCGGTCGTTAATCTGTTCTCTTCAAGCCTTTGTTGAAAACCAAAAGAAGAACCGGCGGGTCGCGTCCCGCCATACGCCTTACTTTTGTCCAAGCGGCGACAAAAGTAAGCAAAAACGCCTAGCTCCTAGCGGAGGGCATATTCCTTTGCCAGGCTCCTGAGTTTTCTACTA
>JAAXQF010000484.1 GCA_012974435.1 Desulfuromonadales bacterium
CTACTATTCTTGTAACTGGTGGTACCGGCTCATTTGGTAATGCGTTTGTCCCAATGACCCTTGAAAAATACAATCCAAAAAAAATCATTATTTATTCGCGTGATGAAATGAAGCAGTGGGACATGGCCAAGAAGTTTCATGGTGACCCTCGTGTACGCTTCTTTATAGGCGACGTCCGCGATAAAGAGCGTCTGCATCGTGCGCTTGATGGCGTTGATTATGTCGTTCATGCGGCCGCAACCAAGATTGTGCCTACTGCCGAGTACAACCCTTTCGAATGCGTCAAGACCAATATCAACGGCGCGATGAATCTCATCGATGTTTGTATCGACAAGGGCATCAAGCGCGTGGTGGCACTGTCTACTGATAAAGCCAGTAGCCCCATCAATCTTTATGGCGCAACCAAGTTGGCCTCAGACAAGCTGTTTGTCGCGGGCAATTCCTATGCTGGTGGGCACGATACTCGTTTCGGCGTTGTGCGCTACGGCAATGTCATGGGCTCGCGCGGGTCGGTGATCCCATTCTTCATGTCGATTATGGATAAGGGCGTATTGCCGATCACCGACGAGCGCATGACACGCTTTATGATCTCGCTGGAGCAGGGCGTGGAGCTGGTTTGGCACGCCTTCGACGACATGGAGGGTGGCGAAATCTATGTGAAGAAAATCCCGTCGATGAAGGTTACAGAGCTTGCCAAGACTGTCGCCCCCGATGCGCGGTTGGATTTTGTCGGTATCCGTCCTGGCGAAAAGCTGCACGAACAGATGATTAGCGCTGAAGACTCCTTATTTACCTACGAATACCCCGAACATTATAAGATTTTGCCCGCCATCCATAATTGGGACAGTTGCGAAAAGCGCATCCAGGATGGTGTCAAGGTTGCGGAAGGGTTCAGCTACACCAGTGACAACAACCCGGAATGGATGAGTAATGAGGTCCTGCAGTCCTGGATGACTGCTAACCAGGGTAAAATTGGGAGTATTTAAGCATGATTCCGTACGGTCGGCAGGACATTACCCGGGCAGACATCGACGCCGTTGTGGCGGTGCTGAACTCAGACTACCTCACTCAGGGGCCAATGGTGCCACGTTTTGAGAATGCGGTGGCCGACCACTGCGGCGCTGAGCACGCTGTAGCGGTCAATAGCGCCACTTCAGCCCTGCACATTGCTTGCCTCGCCCTCGGTCTCGGTCCCGGTGACTGGTTGTGGACCACGCCCGTTACATTTGTCGCCTCGGCTAATTGTGGGCTGTATTGCGGCGCAAAAGTTGATTTTGTTGATATCGACCCGCGTACCTACAACCTGTGCCCCCAGGCACTGGAGCGTAAGTTGATCACCGCTGAACGGGAGGGGCGTCTGCCCAAGGTTGTAGTGCCGGTGCATCTGTGCGGGCAGCCGTGTGACATGGCGGCCATTCATGTGCTCGCCCGGCGCTTTGGCTTCAAGATCATCGAAGACGCCTCCCACGCCATCGGTGGTCGTTACAAGGGTGAACCGATTGGCAACGGCTACTACAGCGATATCACCGTCTTCAGCTTTCATCCAGTGAAGATTATTACCACCGCCGAAGGGGGCATGGCGCTGACCAATGATGCCGAATTGGCCAACCGCATGGCGCTGCTGCGCAGTCATGGCATTACGCGCGACCAAGCGCAGATGACTCATGAGGCTGATGGCCCCTGGTACTACCAGCAGGTGGAGCTTGGCTTCAACTATCGTATGACGGACCTACAGGCGGCCCTGGGAGTCAGTCAGTTGACCCGCTTGGACGAGTACGTGAGCCGTCGGCACTATTTCGCCGAGCGCTATAATCGATTGCTCAGTGAACTGCCTGTGATCACACCTTGGCAACACCCTGACAGCTATTCTGGTCTTCATCTTTACGTAATCCGCTTGCAACTGGACAAGATCACTCATAGTCATCGTGAGGTTTTTGAGGCACTTCGCGGGCAGGGGATCGGCGTTAATTTGCACTATATCCCGGTCCATACTCAGCCCTACTATCGTAACATGGGGTACAAACCGGGTGACTTTGAAGAGTCAGAAAGTTACTACGCCGAAGCGATCAGCCTGCCGATGTATCCCACCATGAGTGAGGCACAACAGGACCAAGTCATCGCAGTACTCCAAGAGGCACTGTCGTGAACGTCGTCATTATCCCGGCCCGTGGAGGGAGTAAGCGTATCCCTCGCAAGAACATCAAAGAGTTCTGCGGTAAGCCAATGATCGCTTGGTCTATTGAAGCTGCCCGGGAAAGCGGTTGTTTCAGCCGGGTTGTCGTCTCAACCGATGATGTTGAGATAGCTGAAGTTGCGCGGCAGTACGGCGCAGAAGTGCCGTTTATGCGTCCCGTTGAGCTTTCAGACGACCATACGGGTACTCTTCCGGTCATCCGCCATGCCGTTGAATGGTTTAGTCAGGAAGGGCAACAACCGGAGCATGCCTGCTGCCTCTACGCCACAGCCCCCTTTGTCACTTCAGCGGATATCCGTCGCGGCCTTACTCTCCTGCATGAAAGCGGGAGTGATTATTCCTTCTCTGTCACCAGTTATCCTTTTCCAATCCAGCGGGCCGTTCGAATTACGCCACAAGGCCGTATCGAGATGTTTCAGCCAGAGCAATTTAATGTCCGTTCACAGGATCTTGAGGAGGCTTTTCATGACGCCGGTCAGTTCTATTGGGGGCGGGCAAGCGCCTGGCTCGCCGAGAAAATGATCTTTTCAGCGGATGCGGCGCCGGTGCTGTTGCCGCGGCATCAGGTTCAGGATATTGACACTATGGCAGATTGGTGTCGGGCGGAGTTAATGTTTCAAGCATGGAAGAAAATCACATGACAATCATTTTCCGTACCGATGCCTCGCTGCAGATCGGCAGCGGCCATGTCATGCGTTGTCTTACCCTGGCCGACGAACTGAGACAACGAGGGGCAGATATTATGTTTGTCTGCCGTGAACACCCCGGTCACCTGATTGACTTGATTGTAGGCAAGGGGTATCCGGTTGCGCGACTGCCGCAGGCAGAAGTCGTATATGTCCCAATGCCCGATGATGTTGCCCATGCTGCATGGCTGGGTAGTTCCTGGCAGCAGGACGCCGCTGACACCATTACCGCCCTGGAAAGAACAAAACCACGCTGGCTGATTGTAGACCACTATGCCCTTGATCGTCGCTGGGAGGAGACGCTACGTCCTCATGTCGGTAAGATCATGGTGATCGATGACTTGGCAGATCGCACCCATGACTGTGACCTGTTATTGGATCAAAATCTTTATCAGCAGATGGAAACGCGCTATGGCACTGCGATCCCTGAATCGTGCCATATGCTGCTTGGTCCCCGTTATGCTTTGCTGCGGCCGGAGTTTGCAACAGCCCGCAAGAACCTTCGCCAACGCGATTTCCTGGTGAAGCGGGTCCTGATCTTCTTTGGTGGTGTAGATCCGACTGACGAAACACAAAAAACGATACAGGCCCTCGCAAGCATCCCCAATCGTGAGTTTGAAGTTGATGTGGTCGTAGGTGGTGGTAACAAAGACAAGGAACTAATTCAAACAGTCTGTGCACAGCATAACGGCTTTCACTACTTCTGCCAGGTTGACAATATGGCAGAATTGATGGCAACTGCTGACCTGGCTATCGGGGCTGGTGGGACAACAACCTGGGAAAGATGTGCAGTGGGACTGCCTGCTTTGGTGGTTTCTGTTGCGGAGAATCAGCAAGAATTGGCAGAAACTGGGGCGCGGAATGGGTTGTTCTTCTACCTTGGCAAGTCAGCAACAGTATGTACCGAAAAAATTCAGGGTGCGTTGAAGGTGTTTATTGCGTCTCCTGAGAGCTTGCATGCATATTCTGCAACTGCACTTGCTACGGTAGATGCGAAGGGAGCTCAAAGAGTGGCTGGTCTGCTCTGCCCTCCTCCGATTTCTATTCGTCGTGCAGTAATAGATGATTGTGACTCAATTTATGAATGGCGCAATGCAGAGGAAACTCGGCGCTACATTTTTGGGGCTAAAGCTATCCCACTTGAGACGCATCGGATTTGGTTTGGTAATACACTGAATAATCCCGACCGAATTCTGTTGATTGGAGAAATCGCCACCGCCCCGGTTGGGGTCTTACGTTATGATTTTTCTGGGGGTGAAGCACTGATTTCTGTTTATCTTGTGCCTGGCGGTCAAGGACAGGGTGTCGGAACTCAACTTATTCGTTGCGGCTCTCAATGGGTACGGGATAATTATCCACACATTAGAATTGTAAACGCAGAGATTTTCAGAGAGAACATTGCATCGCGACGCGCCTTTGAATTGGCGGGATATAAAGAGCATCATCGGATATTTCAGGAGATTTTGTAATGGATAAGAAGCCCCCAATAGTAATTGCAGATCGATGTATCGGCTCAGGCCATCCCCCCTTTGTCATTGCCGAGATGTCTGGCAACCACAACCATTCACTTGAACGTGCGCTTGAAATTGTTGAAGCCGCTGCTGCAACCGGTGCCCATGCACTAAAATTACAAACTTATACCGCTGACACCATGACCCTTAATATCCGTGAGCGGGAATTCGTTATAGAAGACGCGAAGAGCCTCTGGAAAGGGCGCTCACTCTACGACCTCTATCAAGAAGCGCATACTCCGTGGGAGTGGCACAAACCGATTTTTGATCGATGTCGGGAATTGGGACTGGTCTATCTCAGCACCCCCTTTGACGATACGTCAGTAGACTTTCTGGAATCACTTGATGTCCCCTGTTACAAGATCGCCTCATTTGAGAATACCGACCTTCCTCTGATTCGCAAAGTGGCCGCCACAGGTAAGCCGATGATCATTTCTACTGGAATGGCTACTATTGCTGAACTCGACGAGACCGTACGTGCAGCCAGAGAATCGGGATGCAAAGATCTGATTCTTCTTAAGTGCACCAGCACCTATCCAGCAACCCCGGAAAACACCAATGTTCTGACTATCCCTCACTTATGCGAACTCTTTAACTGCGAAGTCGGTTTATCTGACCACACCATGGGAATGGGCGTCTCCGTTGCTGCTGTTGCTCTTGGGGCTACTGTAATTGAAAAACATTTTACCTTGTGCCGCGCCGATGGAGGGGTTGACTCTAGCTTCTCGCTCGAGCCGGCAGAACTCGGAAGTCTGGTCGTAGAGACCGAGCGGGCTTGGCAGTCGCTGGGGAAGGTCAGTTATGGTCCGACGGAGAAGGAGAAAAAGTCTCTCGCTTTCAGGCGCACCCTATATGTGGTACAGGATATGAGGGCAGGTGATGTCTTTACCCCTGAAAATGTACGGGCCATCAGACCGGGGTTTGGATTGCCCCCCAAATATCAGGAGGTGGTGATGGGTAGGCATATTTCCTGTGACGCGAACAAAGGGACTCCTCTTTCCTTTGAACTGTTGGGAATGGGCTAGGATATGATTAGGCCACATCGATTTCAGGTGGAGGGGGGGGGGCTTGTAGCCATAGCTAACGGAGTTCAGAGCCAAGTCTAAAAAGAATAGTTTGACAAAAATAAACATTCCCTCCTGCGGAATTTGTTGTGTTCCACAGATTGCCCCCCTACTGAAGACGTAAGTGGTTTGCCGTTAAATGCCCTTCAGCGGTTCCGGTCAGGTTGCTGTCGAAAAAAACAGGGTATCACTGTCCACCTCATAATTGAGCTGAATTGTTATTTGCTACGGGCTGTTGCATAACCCTGGAATGGTTTCGATGAACAATTACAGGCAGAAGTGATCAAGTATGGCGAAACATATTCCCAATCTCCCGGGGTGCTTCCGGTCCGCAGTCATTCTCTTTCGCTCCTTTGGGATCCTGCGTATTCCGCACCTTCAGGTTTTATTGCCCGAGTGTGGCCGAATGGTGCCGCGTTTGAAAATGCGGAAGGGTGAGTTTGATGCTGTCATCGGCTGGGGGCATAAGCCCACCGCAGACCGAGCGAGGTCTGTGGCAGAGCTGCAAAACCTCCCCTATCTTGCCCTGGAAGACGGCTTTCTCCGCTCTATATTACCTGGTGTTCTAGGCGCACCACCGCTCTCCCTGGTGGTGGATGACCTCGGCATCTACTACGATGCCACGGAGCCATCGCGCTTGGAGCAACTGCTCGAAAACGCTGGTTGGGAAACCCCTGAATTACTGGCACGGGCCCGCAAGGCCATTGAGCGGATCGTTCTGGAACGCCTTTCCAAGTACAACCATGCCCCACG
>JAAXQF010000487.1 GCA_012974435.1 Desulfuromonadales bacterium
CCCAAAGCCTTGCGTGCTGGTTGGAACTTTCAATCCATCCGGGAATCTTCCGGAAGACTCGGCCATTATCAGAGAAATTGGCGACCAGGATCGTGGGCATAACGTTCTTGTGGAGGTTTTGGACCAGGAGCTTGTTGTTGGACTTCATGCCCACGCACATCGCCTGTTCTGCTCAGCCCACGGGCCATGGGAACGCTTTTCCCCCGCGAGGAACAGAGTTCTTGCCTCAGGGAAAACCCGGATCCTCTTTTTGCCGAGATTTCGAAGGAAGATTTTTGATCAATTGTTTGAGGGACTGGGTGTTGGTGGCAATCTACGTATTGCTGTTTCCCATCTCAACGATCCTGACATTTGCAAACGCCTTTTCGACTTAGCTCGTCAAGGCGTCCATATTGAAGTGTTGGCGCACGATACGGAGCGGCGGGTTCCTTCATGGGTTGAAGAACAGATGCTTAAAAACGGGATAAGCTTCATTCGTTATGTCCACCCGGAGGGACTGCCCATGCATAATAAATTTATGCTGATCAATATGCCGGATCGCCAGGTTGTGACTTTCGGCAGCATGAACCTTTCGGTGCGTTCTCTTCTTGTTAATCATGAACTGCTTGTGATTTCTGAGGAACCCATTTTGTGTCAGATTTTTCAGCAACGTTGGGAAGCTATGTTGTTGGAGACAGCATTCTGGGGTCGACGAGGAGAATGATTTATTCTGAACAGAAACGGGAGCTTTCCGCATTGCGTGCAGAATAGATCGGAACTTTTATCAATACAATTTAACGAGGCTTCAGGCTTGATTGGGCTCGGATGCCAGGTTCATCGGTCAGTCAACGGCATCAATTTCATAACCCAACCGCTCCATGATATCGCCCAACCGGTCTTCAATCAGGTGACGCCATTCCGGACTCAGGTGGGTTCTCCATTTATCAGCGGCGTTTGAGTCAATCCCAGATGTTCGTGCGAATGAACTGTTCGACACCCAGGCCTCTCCAATGCGAAGGGGGGTCAAGAGCACATCATCAAAAGATATGTTCATGGCTGCCGCAAGTTGATTCATTGCCTTGGCAGGTTCTCGAACCAGATCTTCGAATCTCAAGCAGAGTCCTTGATTTGATCCAAAGTAGTACGTTTCAACAGCTTTTCGCCAAAGGTTGCAATATGCCTCGACGTCTGTGCGATCATAAGCTACCGCGCCTATCTTTCCTCTTGTATCAAGTTTTTTCTGGTCTTTACGCTCCGTCGACGCGAACGAAGCCCGGGGGTCGCGCACGGTCATGATGTAGCGAGCCTTGCCGAAAATGGTACGAAGCTGTTTAGGGTTTAAAGTGCATAGATTTGCGCAGTGATTAATTACGACGGGCTTGACCCCCCCGAGATGAAAGCGGGTAAAGTAAGTTTCTATGGTACGGTCGTATAGTTCTGCAGCAGAAACAGAACGATCTGCCTGTGCCAGAAGTTCTTCGTAAAACTCCAACCAGTGCATCTGACCATGCGCACGAACGATTTTTTTCTCCCATACCTTCTGAGTGCCGCAATGGTATCGTTTAAGGCTGGCGGGCAGCCAGCGAAAAAACCGATGTCTCAGTGGATCATAAACGGCCTTCTTGCTCGTATGCCAGTATTCAAAAGGGAATACGCTGCAATCGGGGTGTCCATCAAAAAGGTTGCCGAGGAGACTTCCGCCTGTCCGGCGCATCGAAATAATAAGGTATTTATTGGGTTCCACGATATATACTTAGGTCCTTGTCTGTGAAGAGCCTCGTTGTCTACAATTATCAAAAAAGAGTAAAAAGCTAGCGGCGGCGGTCATGGTTTGTTTAGATTTCACCTGTATTTCTGTTGACCATCTCCATCCCCCATAGATCAAATCAAACAAGAGCAAGCCAACCGTATACCCGTTAACGGGTTAATGCCAAAGGTAACGGGTTCTTATTTAATCGTCTACATTCTTCTACGGTAATCAGATTGGCTGAAATGCGAAATTCTCACGGACCCTGATAAACAAGAAAAATGTCATTAAGGTAAGAACTGCAGTTAATCAAACCTTACAGTCTGTTCAGGTCAAATTTGAACCACTACATAATGATTTGACCGCCAGGCTGCATTCTTGATCTGCTACCTCTGTTCTTTATTAAAAATATATTCTGCCAGTTCCAAGTCCCAATAGGTATCGATACTGACCATATTCCCTTCCAATACAAGCGCCCCGGTACGCTCCCCTTTGATACTTTTCTGGTCTAAAAGACAATCCCTCCTGATCGCATAGGCCACACCGTTGCGATGGTAAACAGGGACCAGCTGTTGCCGGGCTATGATTTGCTTGCCGCCCTCATCATAATAGTCGAGTCGACCATCACTAACGGTCAACTGCTTCAGCGGGTGATCTTTGGAATCTGTTTCAGAAACGGTCCAGACCGCGTCCCAGTCTCCATTAATGAGCATTTCGATCGTATCCATAACATGTTCTGCCCGTCTTAGCGGAGAGGTCGGCTGCAACATAACCAGGATGTCGTAGTTTACTCCATCCAGACGTTCCATTTCGACCAGCGCATGCGATAAGACCTCAAGGTCAGAGATGCGGTCTCCAGAGAGGCTTTCCGGCCGAAAGAATGGAACTTCGAGGCCAGATTCTTTGGCGACCACGGCAATTGCTTCTGAATCGGTAGAGACAACTGCGCGGTCGATACCAGGAATCTCGGCGACGAGATGACCCACACGTGCAACCAGAGGGACGCCAAGGAAAGGCTGAAGGTTTTTGAGTGGAATCCCCTTGCTGCCCCCGCGCGCCGGACAAACCACAAGGATACGCTGCCCGTTGATCATGATGCCTCCTGGTTGAGCTTTGAAATCAGAACTGACAGCTCCAGCATATCCTGTACAACAAAAGAACTGGCTTTGGCTACTGGCCGGCTGTTGCCATCAGCCATGGCCACGAAGTGACATCCGAATTCTTCTGCGGCCAGCAGATCATCATACTGATCGCCGACATGAACAATTTCATCCTGGGTTGCACCGGTTTCTGAGGAAATCTGCTTCAGATTGTCGGCCTTACAGGCTTCTGCGCCATAGACAGATTGAAAAAAATGAGTCTAGTTGCGCAATTTTAACAACTTGTAAAAGCGGTAAGAACTTACTTCCTGCAGGTTCGGTCCGTCGGCGCAAATATATCGAATTGATGAAGAAGCCCGCCGTTAGAAAATTATTCCCCTCGGGTCATAAAATCGAGGGTTTTAGCCGCTGCATCACCGGAAACAATCACTCGGGATAGAAAACGCTCACCGTCCTGCTTGAGGTTGCTGGCTCCGGATTTTTCCGAGAGCTGATCTAGAAACCTTTGCCAATCTTTAAGCCCATCGAGAAGGCTGAGAGGAGAGTAGTATGCAAGATCCAGTTCATATCTGCTGACGGCAATAGGCACATTAGCCAACGCTGCGTCCAGAGCTATAGTCGAAGGGGTTGTGATTACACCTGCCGCATTGGATAGTAGCCAGGATGTTGTCAAGGTTTCTCCTCTTCCCATCAGGTCAACAACATCTACATTGTCCATACTGCTTAGTATCTCCGCCAACTCTCTGCTACGTTTGCGAATTGAGACAGGGTGGGACCTCAGAATGAAACGAAATTCTTCCCTCTGCTCGGAAATCGTTTTTAAATCTCGAAGAAAAGTCTCTCTGTATTTTTCGTCATAGCGGTACCAGTGGAGATTGTCAAAGACCCCTATAATGGGGCGTTCTCCTATGCCTACCGATGGATTGTTCTCAAGGACGACAAATTCTTTCGAACAACCCACAGCGATAGTCTTGTCCAACGTGTCTTTCCCGACCCAAGCTGGAAGTCCTTCTGTTGGCCCCCACGTGAGAACTGTTCTCGCAGCGAATTTAACGTCAGATCCGTGTACTTTGTCACGATAGCTCAGACCGATATTTTCAAAGCCGTGTTGCATTGTATATGTTGACACATCCGCTGCATTGGCCATCCTTGTTAATATATAGGGAAGTTTATGTTTAGAGGCGGTCGATTCAACTGTGGAGAGAAACACGTCGGTTCGCATGAACTCTTTCAATATTTCTAATAAGCTGGTGAAATCAACAAATTGATCTACGACAATTTCTTTTTCTTTTAACAAGAGCAAGACATCCGGAAACCTTACGTCACATTTTTTAAGCATCCAGAAGGAAAGTAGGAGTTCTTTTCGCTGTCTTGCCTTCTTATGAATTCCTATAAGAAGTTCTACATCTTGTGGCCTGCTGACAAGAAGTACAATGCGGAGAGGGGATTTCCCTTTTTGAGATACGCCAGAGGGCTTAAAGAGAAACCTGCAAAGTAAAGCTAAAGCCCTCAATGTATTAGCATAAAAACGAATTATTCTTTTTTTTGCTTTTGTGGGCATTTTATAAGAAGCTACTCTAAGGAAGGTTTACCTGCTTTTGTGGGCGGTCTCTTCGCCAGTAAAAAGGACTAAAGGCTCTTCTTTGATCTTTGTGTGCAAATAAACTCTGCCAGCTCCAGATCCCAGTAAGTATCAATGCTGACCATATTTTCGTCCAGAATGAGGGCCCCTGTTCGATCCCCCTTGATGCTCTTTTGATCGAGAAGACAGCTACGCCGGATGGCATAGGCAACCCCATTCCGATGATATACAGGTACCAGCTGCTGGCGTGCAATGATTTGCTTGCCGCCCTGATCATAATAGTCGAGCTGGCCGTTCTCAACGGTCAACTGTTTCAGAGGATGATTCTTGGAATCTGTCTCTGATACTGTCCAGGCCGCGTCCCAGCCACCATCAATAAGCATATTGATCGTATCCAGAACATGCACTGATCGTCTCAGGGGGGAGGTCGGTTGCAACATCACAATGATGTCATAGTCTACTCCGTCTAAACGCTCCATCTCGACGAGAGCATGGGACAAGACCTCAAGGTCGGAGATGCGATCACCGGAAAGCTCCTCCGGGCGATAAAACGGGACGTCGAGGCCAGACTCTCCGGCAACCTTGGCGATCGCCTCTGAATCAGTAGAGACAACAGCCCGGTCTATTTCAGGAATTTTGGCGACCATGTGACCCACTCGTGCGATCAGAGGGACGCCAAGGAACGGCTGAAGGTTTTTGAGTGGAATCCCTTTGCTGCCCCCTCGTGCAGGACAAACTACAAGAATGCGCTGCCCCTTGATCATGACGCCTCCTGATTGAGCTTTGTCAGTAGTCTTGGTAACTCACTTAGCTTCTGCACAACAAGCGCGCTGGCATTAGCGACTGGTCTGCTGTCTCCATCGGCCATCGCCACAAAATGGCAGCCAAATTGTTTTGTAGCTTGCAGGTCATCAGGCTGGTCGCCGATATGAACAATTTCAAGAGGTTTTGTACCCGTTCTCGAGGAAATGTCTCTTAGGTTGTCTGCTTTGGAAGCTTCTGCACCATAGACACATTGAAAAAAATGAGCCCAGTCACGTAATTCCAGCAACGCTTGCAATGGTTCTACCGGCGTTGCCGAGTTAACGAATAAAAGGTAACCCTTTTCGTTAAGCTCATTAAGAGTCTGGGTCGCATCAGCCATCTCCGCGCAAGAGGCGATAGCGCTTTCGCACTGTTCCGTATATTCATTCGCCAGACGAGACGCCCATTCTCGCACAGAGGAGCTCTTCGACAGCAGGCCTTTAGAGATTAAACCCTCGGCAATCTTATAGGTTTTTTTATAGCGGTCAGCTGCGGGCCAGAGATCAAAGACTTCGGCAACGACTGCGTCTGAAGAATCCCACGGGCGGGCAACCGCAAAAAAAGTTTCTCTTTTAATGTCGTTGGAATCAACCAGCGTGCCATCAAAATCAAAGACTACGCATTTCAGCATGTTCGTAAAATCCCGGTTTAGCCTTAGTTTTGTCCTAATTGGGCCTTGATCTGAAAACGTCCCCAATGGTCCACAACCGTTTTTCTTTCAGCTCTAGCCAGCTTATTGATGGTTTTGTCTTCGTAGAAAGAATCGTTGTCGTAATCGCGACTCGATATCTCTTCAAAGATCACGCCGTCATCAGTCCCGAATGAATGCCAGACCCCTGGCATGACGACGACACTCTCACCCGGCACAAGTGTCCGGTGATGTCCGTCAACCGTACAGTTCAGTTCGCCATGAAGGACCTGGAAAGTCTCTTCCTTGCGGGCATGGTAGTGAGAGGGGTGTTTTTGTCCCGGCAGTTGCACTACCAGC
>JAAXQF010000172.1 GCA_012974435.1 Desulfuromonadales bacterium
TCCATGACCATCTCGATAGGATCTTCGATGGTGATGATGTTGATTTCCGGTGAGGCGATAGTTTTCAATGAGGAGTAAAGGGTGGTCGTCTTACCGCTACCCGTAGGTCCGGTTACCAGAACGATGCCGTTTGGCTTTCTGATGAACTCACTGTAAAGCTTGTATTCACGTTCGTAGAATCCGATCCGGTCGAGCTTCTGCATGAGAATCTCCGGATCGAAGATTCGAATAACGACCTTCTCACCGAAAGCGACCGGCAGGGTGGAAACACGCAGCTCGATGTCTTTTGCCATGTGTTCGGTTTTGATGCGGCCATCTTGTGGACGGCGCTTCTCTGCGACGTCGAGACGCGACAGTAATTTCAGGCGTGAGACAATGGCTGGGTGGAGATTGATCGGCACGGTATGGATGTTGTGGAGGACACCATCGACCCTGAAGCGGATCGATGACTTCTCACGCTTCGGTTCTATGTGGATATCGCTGGCCCGCTGATCGAAGGCATATTTGAGCAGGAATTCCACCGCAGAAATGATGTGTTGGTCGCTGCTTTCAACCTCGTCACGGCCGCGCATTTTAAAGAGCTGCTCGAGATTGGAGAGTTCAGAGCTGAGGCCCATATCGACCTGTGCTGCTCTGACCGAGGCCTGAAAACCGAAAAACTCTTCGAGAATTTTCAAGACGTCGCTGCGTGAAGCAAAAATTCTTTTGATATGGATGCCGAGCGCGTGCTGCAGGTCTTCAATCGGTCGGACATTGAAGGGGTCGGCTACGGCAATTGTGACCACGCCTTCTTTCTCATCGATTGGGACGACCAGGTTCTTCAAAGCGAAAGCCCTGGGTATCTGATCGGTTACGACATCAAGTTCCAGCTTGAGAGGGTCAATCTTGATATATTCCAAGCCGGACGCCTGGGCTATCAGCTCCGTTATGGCATCTTCAGTCAATTTCTTCTGTGTCGCAGGAATCTCCAGGCTGAAGGAGGTGATCACCTGGGCGGGAGAGGCCAGTTCGGGCAGGTAGATCTCTTTCTTGGCCAGGTTCTTGGGCAGATGACTGTTCAGCCTTGCGGCCTGGGCATCGCCACGCTTGAGAATCATCTCATACTGTTCGTCGTCGATTCTGCTGCGCTGGTGAAGGAGCTTGGCAACATCCTCAATGGTCAACATGAGTTTTTGCGGTTTCTTGTCAGTAGCTCGACGCTTAGGATGGCTGTCTTCTCGAAGCTGTTTTTTGTCACTCTTTGACATGCTGGACCTCATGCAGTAGCGAAGGGTATTAATTCTACAGGCTTGCCTGTCAGAATTACTATCCGTTTGCTCGAGTACAGTAGTTGTTTTTACACGCTGGTCACTTTAGCATAGAAAATTTTTCCTGCGCAGAGGTTTCTGTCCTGTATCGTTGCGAAATGTCTGAATTTGCTCAAGGTTTACCTTAATTGAATGTATACGATAGGAGACTGTCGGACTTAACAAAAACCTACTGCGAAATCGGCTGATCGGTCCATATTTACGGTAATTTTCGACAAATAGACATGCTATTAGCTCTCAAATTCCCACAAATCTGGCCTCGAACATCCAATCTCTCGCTACGGTCTGTCAAGTACGACAGCCTCCTAGGAAGCCGATATCTTTACCGATTTGTCTTGCAGGGCAAGGGTAATAGGGTTATCAATCAATAATCGACGCAGTTGTTTTGAAAGGATTTAAGCATGTCTTCTCAAGCTGAATTAATTGAACGTTACCAAGCTCTTCAGGGACAGGAGGTTCATGTTGGCCCATGGCTTGAAATTGACCAACAACGGATTGATGATTTTGCGCGGGTGACTGGCGACGAGCAATGGATTCATGTCGACTCACAGCGTGCGGAAAAAGAGTCCCCGTACGGGACGACAATTGCTCACGGTTTCCTGACCTTGTCGTTGTTGCCTTACCTGACCCAGAGCAATCAACCTGATTTCTTCACTGACAATTATCCGGGTATGCGCCTGCGGGTGAATTATGGCTTGAATAAGCTTCGCTATCCCGCGCCGGTTTTGTGTGGCTCCAAAATTCGCGCCCGGACAACAGTCCAGTCTGCTGAAGAGGTGCGCGATGGGGTACAGATTGTCTACCTTTTAACGATTGAGATTGAGGGTGAGAAGAAGCCTGCGTGCGTTGCTGAACAGGTGATGCGGGTGTATCCTTAGATTCAAACTCAAATTCTTTGTAGAATAAACTTTATGTAGGGAGCTTTTATGTCGAACGATCTTGGTAAATTCAAGTTAGATGCGGAGAAAGCAGTTCTGGTAGTGATCGATGTCCAGGAGCGCCTGGTGCCGGCCATGCCTGAGGATATTTATCTGCGCTTGCGCAATACGGTTGCCATGCTGGTTGAGGTCGCCGGTTTGCTTGGTATCCCGGTTGTCACCACGGAGCAGTATCCTAAAGGTATTGGTCATACTGTCCCTGAGTTGGCTGCCGCCTGCAATGAGACAGTCATTGAAAAAGTCAGCTTCGGCTGTTGTGGTGAACCGACCTTTCTTAAGGCCTTGAAGAATACCGGTCGCACCCAGGTGCTGATCACCGGAATGGAGGCTCATGTTTGTGTTTATCAGACGGTGCTGGGCCTGCTTGAAGATGGTTACTATGTCCATCTGATTCGTGATGCAGTCTGTTCCCGCAACAAAACGGATTACCTCGCAGGAGTGGCTAACGCGGGGCTGGCCGGTGCCGTTGTAACTACAGCCGAAACGGTCATGTTCCAGATGCTGCAGGAATCAACGCATGAGCAGTTCCGTGCAGTGTCCAAGCTGGTTAAGGAACGAGGATAGTGCCGCGTCAACGACAAACTGACGCATCCAACTTGTTCTTTTCCGTGCCTGCTTGGTTATGTCTTAAGCCACGTAGTTACAATTATGTGACTCAAGACATGCCTTGCTGGCACAAAGAATTACGGCGTTGTATTTACGTCATTTCATCATTGACACGACACTCGCCGCGGTCGGCGCATAGCGCGAACGTTATACGTTTTTTCTCGTCACGCGCCACGCGCAATATTTTTAAGGAGCTTATATGGCCCGCAAGGTCTTTGTTGCTGCAACTGGGCAGAATAGCGGTAAAACCACTACCAGCCTTTCCCTCATGTATATGGCACGTAAAAAATATGGGAGGGTCGGCTTTATAAAACCGTTGGGCCCCAAGCCCTCAATCTCCAGAAGTGGCATGGTTGCGGATAAAGATGCCGTCCTGATGGCCGAAGTCTTTGGTCTTGAAGATGATCTGCCTTTGATGTCACCACTGGTCCTGCACCCTGGTGATACCCAGAAATTACTGGAAGGTGAGCTCTCCGGCGCCGAGATGGAACGGAAAATGTTCGATGCCATAGACGAACTGGACCGCAAAAATGATTTTCTGATTATAGAGGGTGCCGGACATACTGGTGTTGGCTCGGTTCTGGGCTTTTCAAACGCACGCGTTGCCAGGATTGCTCAGGCACCGGTGGTTATGGTGACTGGTGGGGGCATTGGCAATGTCGTCGATTCAGCGTATATGAACCTCGCTTTGTTTGAGAAAGACCAGGCTGAAGTTCGCGCTGTTCTGGTTAATAAAATTATTCCAGAGAAGCGTGAAAAAACCCTGCGCTATCTGGAGCTCGCTTTTGCGAAGGAAGCCTTCAAGGTTGTCGGCGGCTTCAACTACCAGCCGATTCTAGCCAATCCGACCCTGCGCCGTATCAGCCAGGTTCTCGATGTCCCCTTACATGGTAACCAGGAGTCCGCGGGACAGATTATCCACCATGTCCAGATTGGTTCAGCTGCCACGCAACGTGTCACGGAGCTTTTGAAGGAGTCGTCCCTGGTGACAGTGACCAGCAGCCGTGATGAATTATTGGTGACCCTGGCCAATATTTACAACCTGCCTGAATATCGTCATCTGCTTGCCGGACTGGTTATCCCCGGGGTCGCCAAAATCAGCGCGATCACACAGAAAATTCTGGATAATAGTGGCATCCCCTATCTGAGGACGACACGCACAACGGCAGATGTTTTCAATACCATCACTGATGACGTTTCCAAGCTTAATGCCATGGACACCCAGAAAATTGACTTGATTATGGAACTTGCCGACAAGCGTTTCGAATTTGATGCCCTCGATTCACTGCTTGGTTGAAGTAAGTGAGCCCCTAAAGCGTACGGTGAGCAAAACGGGGCTCGAATTTATTCCCCGGAAATGCTATAAAACTGATTCGGAATTGTTATTGAATGACACAGACAGGAGCATGAACTTATGCAGATAGCGCTGATCGGAATCGGTAAGATTGCCAACTACCAGATGCAGGCCATTACCCATACTCCGGGAATAAAACTGGTTGATGCGCATGACCTGGATGTGAATAAAGCCGAGGAATTGCCGGGGAGTGTTAATTTCCATGACAATCTGGAAAAGATGCTCAACAAATCGACGGCTGACGCATTCCTCGTCTCGACTCCGACGTCCAGCCATTTCGAAGTCGCCATGCGGGTTATCGAATCTGACCGTATTGCGATTGTTGAGAAGCCTCTCTGTACCAGCCAGTCCGAGATGGATGCTCTGTTAACCGCTGCGCGCACCCGTAAGCTGCCACTCTACACTGCGTTTCACCCTGCCTATGGCCGAGAAGTTGATTGGTGGCGCGAACAGCGTGATTCCAAAAATTTTGATCTCGGTGCTCTGCTCGGGTTTGATACCTGTTTCGCCGATCCCTACTACATTGATGGCAAGCTAACCCTGGGTGCGGTTGGCAAGGCCGGTGCCTGGTCGGATAGCGGTGTCAGCGGCTTGAGCGCACTCTCCCGATTGATCGACCCGAATTCTATGGGGTTGGTGGATGGTCGAATGACCGTTATCCCTTCCCTGGGGTGCGCCCAGGTTCAGGGCCTGGGTATTTACAACTTTGTAGAGCTGGGAAATCCGGGCTATGGCATCGTTGATACCAACTGGACATTGGGTAAAAACTATAAAACCACACGACTTCGTTACGAGAATGGTATTGTCGCTCTGGATCACGCGAAAGAAGTGGCGACATTGACCCTGCATGGGCAGAATTCGCTGGTTTTTAACCTGGCCACTGATAAGCCTCGCCTGGTGAATCACTATTGTGGTGTCTTCTCAGACCTGACAGAGATGTTCGGTAAAGGAGAGGACAACACCGAGCTTTCCGAAGTGCTGCATCGTTTGCTTTTTGCTGCGCTGCACCATTAATCCGCGCTTCTTGTCACTGTAGCCACGCTACCTTCATTCACTCTTGTCTGAATTGAAACTATGCAGCAACGCCTGCAAAAAATAATCGCCGCAGCGGGGTATTGCTCCCGTCGACGTGCCGAAGAACTGATTGCGGCGGGCAGGGTGCGTGTCGATGGTCATATTGCAGTCATCGGCGAAAAAGCAGACGACCAAGCTGCTGTCATCCTGATTGATGACAAACCTCTGCAATCTGCTGAGAAGCTTGTCTATGTTCTGATCAACAAGCCTTTGGGGACAGTTACAACTTTAAGTGATCCAGAGGGCCGTCCTGTGGTCACGGACCTGGTTAAAGAGTTGGGTGTACGTCTCTTTCCTGTCGGCCGCCTGGATATCAACACTTCCGGTTTACTGCTGTTAACCAATGACGGCGCTTTGGCTAATCGTCTGGCTCACCCCAGCCACCAGGTGGACAAGCGCTACCTGGTCAAGGTCCGCGGCCAATTGACCAATGATTCAAAGCGTCAGTTGGAAGAAGGGGTCGCTCTTGAAGATGGTATGACGTCTCCGGCAAAACTTGTCAATTTGCGTATCAGCGGCAATCACACCTGGTTTGAGCTGATTATTCATGAAGGTCGCAATCGCCAGGTCCGTCGCATGTGTGAGGCCCTGGGGCATCAAGTCAGTCGGCTGGTCCGTATTGGTTACGCCTTTTTGACTCTGGATAATCTTGCTCCTGGACAGAAGCGTCTGCTTTCTGAGCGAGAGGTTAAACGTTTACAGGGGTTGGATAAAAACGGACCTATATCCAAAACAAAGGCAAGGCAAACTTAGGCTATTTATTAACGCAAAGACGCAGAGAGCAATAGCCAGAATTGAGCCATTTTTAAATCAAATAATTGGGTCTTATTCCCCGCAGCTTGCTGCGTTGTTTAACTTTAAAGAGACAACCTTTGTTTGGCCGC
>JAAXQF010000337.1 GCA_012974435.1 Desulfuromonadales bacterium
TGGATTTTTTTAGAACCTTCGACCTTTATTTTGTCGGGTCCTGTCTTCCAGTCGAATGTTTTGGGTAAAAGGCTTGCCTCTTTCAGGAAGTCAGTCATTTCTTCCGCATTCATGGCAGAACCGAACAGTTTGCCTTGAACCTCATCACAGCCTCTTTCACGCAAGAAATCCAACTGTTTCGGATCTTCAACTCCTACGGCTGTCACCGATATGTTCAGGCTGGTCGCCATCAGTAAAATGGCTTCGGCAATCGCTGCGTAATCAGGGTTGTGAATGATGTCGCGAACAAATTCCTGGGCAATTTTGATGCGGTGAATCGGGAAGTGTTTGAGATACAGGAGTGACGAGTAACCCGTACCAAAGTTATCAATCGCAAGGCTGATGCCGCGAATCTTAAGATCTGTCAGGGCCATGATGCTGTCGTTGACATGGCCCATGACCGAGTTCTCGGCCATCTCTATCTCGAGGGCGTTGAATGCGATGCCGGTGTCGTTCAGAATCTCTTCGATGCGATCAATGAAGTTTGCTTGACGGATGTGATGTCCTGAGAGGTTTACAGCCATGCGCAGTGGTGGCAGTCCGGCCTCCTGCCAGGTCTTGGACTGAGCACAGGCCGTGCGCAACACCCATTCTCCAAGGGGGAAAACCAGCCCGCTTTCTTCTGCAACACTGATGATCTCCACGGGTGGGATCAGGTTGCCGTCGAGATCATACCAGCGCAGGAGGGCCTCGACGCCGCTCACCTTGCCTGTGGCTAGATCAATCTGAGGTTGGTAGTGTTGCTGTAATTCACCGCTGCTCAGCGCCTGGCGCAAGCGACTTTCGAGATCGGTCTTGGCGACCGCGGCTGCGTTCATGTCATCTGAAAAAAACTGAATGTTGTTACGGCCACGACTTTTGGCCACATACATGGCGGTGTCAGCGCTTTTTAGCAGCGTTTGCGGATCATCGCCGTCAACCGGGTAGATCGCGACACCGATGCTGGCAGTCGTGAAAAACTCCCGGCTACCGATCTGGAAGGGCAGCCCCAGAGTCTCCAGAATACGTCGTCCCATGGTGGTGAAGTTGGGGTCGTGATTCGGCTCGGCTTGAATGATAACGAATTCATCTCCGCCAAGTCGGGCAAAGGTGTCGCCTTCGCGAATAAATTTTTTCAGGCGCTGGGCGACAGACCGCAACACCATGTCACCGACGGCGTGACCCTGGGTATCATTGATCAGTTTGAAGCGGTCAAGGTCGAAGAAGAAGATGCCGACCTGACGATTGTCACGTCGTGCCAGGGCCACTGATTGCAGAATGCGATCGTTCATCAGGGCACGGTTGGGCAGGCCGGTCAGGGTGTCGTAGTAGGCTAGTTTCTCAATGCGCTCCTCGGCAACGCGATGATTGGTCAGATCATTGAGGACCGCCAGGCTTTCGGTCAGTTGACCGTCGGCATCCCGTTGAGCCACCTCGGAGATGGCGACCGCAATGCTCAATCCGTCCTTCTGGCGCAAGAGGTAGCTGCTGTCTCTGATCTCACCCAGGTCCATCAATTGGTCAAAATGTTCTGTGCGAAGTTTGTCAATATTGTCATCGATGACAAACTCGAAGAAATCTTTACCAATGACGTCTTCGCGTTCGTAGCCGAGAGTGTCAAGCCATGATTGGCTGACGTAGAGGAGATGGCCTGCTCTGCCCATGGAGTGAAGCATGGCCGGAGTCTTCTGGTAAAATTGACGAAAGCGCTTTTCGCTGTTTTCGAGGTTATGGCTCATGACACGCATACGGCTGTCAGAACGACCGAAGAGGACGCCGATGATCCCGCCGAAGATAATCGGCAACCATAGCTGACCAAGCTCTATCGGTAGATCGTGAAGGCTGCGTTCCAAGGCCGTGACCGAAGCAACGATCAGAGCCCCGGCGAAGAACCAGCAACACAAAAACAAGAGAGGTTTTTTTCTCAGTTCAGATTTGGGCATAAAAGGCCCTCAATAAATGACTTAAATTGCCTGCAAGCAACATAGAATCGGGCTAAAGAAGGGGGTCAGTCCGAAAAGTATTGATCTGTACATTCTATAGATGTTCCAGTTTATGTCAAATCGGCTTGTGGGTGGCGATGACAGCTCCCGATTGCTTGTGCTACTATATGATTCTTTAAAGGGCTGGTCTTGCTAAGTTGTTGCCAGGGTCAGTCGACAGCTTTTCGATTGGTAGCGTGTTGAATGGATGCAGGTGAAAAGATGGCAAAGCCGACAGCTGAAAATCAGACCCGATCAGAGGTGAAAAGCCGTGCCAGTATCAAGCGGCCACCGATGTTCACTATTCTCATGCACAACGATGATTACACGTCCATGGAGTTCGTGGTCGAGGCCCTGATCGCTGTGTTTCACAAATCGCCAACCGAGGCGAACAGGATCATGTTGCATATCCACTTTAAGGGGGCGGGGGTGTGCGGCGTTTACCCTTTCGAAGTTGCTGAAACCAAGGTGAGCAAGGTGCATGATATGGCCCGCAGGGAAGGCTTCCCTTTGCGTTGTTCTCTGGAACAGGCTTAGAATGTAATTATGGAAACGTTAACCGCAAACCAGGGCTGTCTTTACCTGGGTGGAGTTACAGAAATAGATGTTTAATCAAGATGTTCAAATAACCTTTTCGCTTGCAGTTCGCGAGGCTCAGCGTCGTCACCATGAGTTCTTGACGACTGAGCATGTTCTCTATGCCATGCTTTTTGACGAGCATGGCCAGGAAATCCTGCAGGCCTGTGGTGGTGATGTTGATCTGCTGCGCACGGACCTGGAGCTTTATTTCGAACAGCATCTTGAATCGCTGGAACACCTTGACGAAGAAATGCCCGAGCAAACGATCGGGTTACAGAATGTTTTGCAGCGGACAGTGGCCCATATGCAGGCGTCCGGCGGGGGCGAGATCGGTGTTGGCGATATCCTGGCGGCGCTCTTGGAGCAGGAAGATTGTTTGGCTGCACAGATTCTCAAGGCTGAAGGCTTATCCCGGCTCGATGTCCTGAATTACGTCTCCCATGGCATCAGCAAGGTTCCACTGCAAGACGTCGAGCCTGAACAACGTGAGTCTGAAGAACAACCACGCAAATCACAAGAGGGCAAACCGGCCAAGAAGGTCAACCCACTTGAAGCTTATACGGTCAACCTGCTAGAGCGGGCTGCCAAGGGAAAGATAGATCCCCTGGTTGGCAGGGCTGCGGAGTTGGAGCGTACGGTGCAAATCCTTTGCCGTCGTCGCAAGAATAACCCGGTTCTGGTCGGTGAGCCCGGAGTTGGGAAGACAGCCATAGCCGAGGGTTTGGCGCTGCGGATTCTTGAGCAGGATGTCCCGGCGCTCTTGCACGATGCTGAGCTCTTTGCGCTCGATATGGGCGCGCTGCTGGCGGGAACCAAGTACCGTGGAGATTTTGAAGAACGACTCAAAGCCGTGGTGAAAGCTCTGTCGAAAAGGCCACGGGCGATTCTGGTGGTTGATGAGATTCATACGATCGTCGGTGCCGGTGCGACCAGCGGTGGTTCGCTGGATGCCGCCAATATCCTCAAGCCGGGCCTGGGTTCAGGCGAACTACGCTGCATCGGTTCCACCACTTACGAAGAATACAAGAACCTCTTTGAGAAAGATCGGGCTTTGTCGCGGCGTTTCCAGAAGATCGACGTGCTGGAGCCGACTGTCGAAGAAACCGTTGAGATTCTGCAAGGCCTCAAAAATGCCTACGAAGAACACCACGGAGTGAAATATACGACGGCTGCCCTCGAAGCGGCAGCCCATCTTTCTGCAAGACACGTTAACTTCCGTCGCCTGCCGGATAAGGCCATCGATGTAATTGACGAGGCTGGGGCCAGATTACGGATCTATCCCCGCAAACGGGCGACGATCGGGGTTCCCGATATCGAGGCCGTGATCGCCGGAATGGCTCGTATCCCGGCACGCAAACTGGCCCAGACGGATCGACGCAAACTGAAGGATCTCGACCGCTCTGTCAAACGCCAGGTGTTTGGTCAGGATGCGGCCATTACCCAGATCTGCCAGGCGATTCGTCGTGCCCGTGCCGGTCTCGGCCAACCGGAGAAGCCGACCGGTTCATTCCTCTTTACCGGGCCAACCGGTGTCGGCAAGACCGAAGTGGCCAGGCAACTCGCGGCGCAGATGGGCATAGAGTTCCTGCGCTTCGATATGAGCGAATACATGGAGAAGCACGCCGTCTCGCGTCTGATCGGTTCACCTCCGGGTTATGTCGGCTTCGAACAGGGCGGTTTGCTTACAGATGCCGTGATTCGTAATCCTCATGCCGTGTTGCTGCTCGACGAGATCGAAAAGGCCCATGAAGACATCTACAATATTCTCTTGCAGGTGATGGATCACGGCGCTCTGACGGACAACAATGGTCGTCAGGCCAACTTCCATAACGTCATCCTGATTATGACCAGCAACGTCGGGGCTCGGGAGATGAGCAGTGCGCCGATCGGTTTTGGTGATCGTCTCCCCGGTGAGGCGCGTCAGGCGGTAGAGAAAACATTCTCGCCAGAGTTCCGTAATCGTCTGGATGCGATTATCTCCTTCCGTTCTCTCGACGAAGAAGTGATGACCCGCGTTGTCGATAAGTTTATTCGTCAATTACAGACTTCGCTGCAGGAACGCAAAGTGACCCTGAGCCTGACCGACGGTGCACGGCGTGATCTGGCGAAGCGTGGCTACGACCCGGTCTTCGGGGCGCGACCGCTTGGACGTCTGATCGAGAGTGAGCTCGGTAACCTTTTGGCAGATGAAATTCTCTTCGGTCGTTTAACCGGTGGAGGAAAGGTCCGCATCTCCTGCAAAGCGGGTAAGCTTAATTTCAGCTATAGCTGAATTTCGGGACGCGAAACCATGAGCCTAGCTTTTTTTAATTTCCTCGTCCCTCGTTCCGCGTCCCGTGTTCCTCTCTCCTAATGCCTGTCTACCGACTTTCCAATGAATTGATATTCCCCGACCCGAAAAGGGCGACCCGTGAAGGGCTCTTGGCTGTTGGTGGTGACCTCACCCCGGAGCGATTGGTTCTATCTTACCAGCTCGGCATCTTTCCCTGGTACGGTGAAGATGAACCGGTTTTGTGGTGGTCGCCTGACCCGCGTTGCGTACTGATACCGAGCAATGTCTACATCTCCCGTCGACTCGAGAGGGTCATCAGGCAAGGTCGCTTTCAGCTGACCTGTAATCGTGCTTTCTCCCGTGTGGTCGCCGCTTGCGCTGACGTGCGAGTCAAGGCTGGCGAGGAGACTTGGTTGATTAAGGATATGCAGGCTGCTTACCAACGCTTGCACGAGCTCGGCTTTGCCCATTCCATAGAGGCGTGGTTTGATGATGAACTGGTCGGCGGCCTGTACGGAGTGGCTCTCGGTAAGTTCTTCTTTGGTGAGTCGATGTTTCATACGCAGACAAATGCTTCCAAGGTGGTTCTTGCACAACTGGCGCGCTATTTGGAGAGGGCAGGGTTTGTGATGCTCGATTGCCAGGTTCCAAATCCCCATCTTTTCAGTATGGGTGCCTGCCAGATCTCTCGGGCAGATTTTCTTGAGTGCTTAGTGGAAGGTGGGTTGGGTCCGGAGGGTGTTGCTGAAAAGGTTGTGTTTCCAGAGGTCCTTTAGCTTTTGATCTTTTCTCTGCCTTTCTCTCCCCTGTTGCCGCAGCCAGAGACGGATGGATTAACGGCGATCAGCAGGACAAACTGTTTGAGCAAAGCGAGTTTTTGTCCTGCCGACGTTCATCTTTCTGTCTCTGGGTACCCGCATAGCGGGCAAGGCATTGGGGCGCGTTTTTCTGCTTACTCATTTTGTGCGAGCAAAAAGAGTAAGGCGACGTCAGGGGGCGCAACCCCTGGGTTATTGCTTGTCTCTCTGCGAGAGATTGATCCATGCACCACTGTGATGGGGACTGTCCCGGTTTCTCACGGGGCTGTCCCCGGCTTTAGGGCGTTATGTTAAGAAACAAATCAGAACCGGCGGTTCGCGTACCGCCAGACGCCATACTTTTGCCCGGCAGCAAAAGTATGCAAAAGTGCCTTCTCCTGGCGGAGGGCATATCCTTTCGCCTGGTTTCAGTGGTTTCCAAAGATTGAAGAGAGTGGAATCCGGCCCGTTTCAGGGGGGCTTCTCAGTACTGCAAAAGGCCGAATCCTGTTAAGGGTTCGGCCTTTTCTATAATCAACTAAACGCGATGATTAGTCCTTGCGCATCATGCGCATTTTCTTACGCAGGCGTCGTTGGGCTTCTTTCTCTTTGCGCTTACGCTTAACGCTAGGCTTTTCGTAGAATTTGCGCTGCTTCATTTCACGGAAAAGGCCTTCTTGTTGCAATTTGCGCTTGAGAACCCGTATGGCTTTCTCGACATTGTTGTCGACGACATGGATCTCCACCTGCAATCACCTCGCTTTCTTAGATAATTATTCTCCCCGGAGGAAGAAGAATGCGGACTATAGCTGACTTTTTAATCGAGTGCAAGCAAGAATATGCAAACTTTTACGAGTCATTATTTGCACGGTTTGGTTGCAAAGAGCCCGACCTTAAGCCCGCCGTTGTCCAGGCTGGCAATTTGTTTGAAAGGCAGACCGGTTGCTTTAATGAACGACTGGCTTGGGCAGACCATTGCGATCTGTCGGTCTGGATAAGCCCTTTGCAACTGCTGACCGAGCTCGCTGTAGTAGCCCTCAGGGTTTTCTCCAAGGTCGAGGCGTTTGCCGTAGGGAGGGTTACAAATGATCAGACCCTGTCCTTCCTGTACCTTTTGCTCGCCAAGGGCACGCTTCTCAATCTTGATCTGATCGGCAAAGCCGTTTCTTTGGCAATTCTCTTTTGCTGCGCTAACAGCCTTGATGCTTTCATCGCACCCACTGATGACCAGGGGCACTTCTTTTACGGCTCGTTTAGCATCACCGCAAAGGAGAGTCCATAATCCTTCTCGGAAGCCCGGCCAATTCATAAAGGCAAAAGAGCGATTTAGCCCCGGGGCATGATTCTGAGCGAGGAGCGCCCCTTCCAAAAGAAAACTGCCGGAACCGCACATCGGGTCTGTCAATGACGAAGTCTCTTGCCAGCCAAGCAACATCAGGATCCCGGCTGCCAAAGTCTCACGCAATGGCGCGGCTGTTACCGATTGACGATAGCCTCGACGATGTAAGAGTTCTCCGGAGCTGTCGATCGAGATTGTGACCTGATCATCGACAACCCTGACCATCACCATTTGCGGGTCTTTGCCAACAGGGTTTGTCGAGCGCCCCAGCGCCTGGTTGGCTGCTGATTCAAGTGTCTCCGCAATGCGCACCGTGTGGTTAAGTCGCGAGGTATGACAAGTGACGCGAAAGGCAATGGACGTCTCCGGTCGAATGAATCGACCCCATGGCAAGCGATGCGTCCGGTGATAAAGGTCAGGAAAATCGCGACTTTTAAACTCAGCGAAACGGACCAGAATTCGGCTGGCGGTTCTGAGCCACAGGTTGGCCAGATAGATATCGCGTAATTTTCCAGAAAAAACGACTCCGCCAGCAATGACTTCTTGAGGAGGCAGGCCAAGGGCGGTCATTTCGTCTGCACAAACGGCTTCGAGTCCGGGAGAAACGACTGCAAAAAGGTTCTCTGTACTGCGATGGTCCATTGTTTCTCTCTTGGTTTTCTCTGTTGTTTAAAACCCGTTCCGCGAAAGTTCACATCGCGGCTCTGTAAAAATTAAAAAGTTGGCCGAACAGGTAAAATCAGTATAATGTTGCCCAAACTTGCTGATGGAGGAAGATTTATGACACGGCGTTGGATGATACTCGCAGTTCTTATTATAGTGGCTCTCCCTTCCGTTTTGTACGGTCGTTGGATCAAGGATAAAGTCTACCTGCAAACTGACTCTGTAGGCAAGGTAGAGTTTAGCCACTTTGCCCATATGGAGATGGAGTCTATCGGCAAGAATTGCCCGACCTGTCACAATGACGCCTTTCACATTGTCACCAAGAAGAATCCTGCCTTCACCATGGCGGAGATGGAAAACGGTAAGTCCTGCGGTTTTTGTCATAATGAGACCAAAGCTTTCAGCGTTGGCGGAGACTGTACCACCTGCCACGCTGGTGATGTGGAAATTAACTACGGTATTGCCGAGAAAGTCATGTTCAGTCACGACGTTCACACCGACATGTTTGGCTGCGACGAATGTCACTCCGACCTTTTTGTGCCAGAGCGCAACAGTAACCGGGTTGGTATGAAAAAAATGGAAGAAGGCGAGTCGTGTGGCGCCTGCCATGACGGAGACAGCGCCTTTAGCGTCAAAAGTGACTGCAGTAATTGTCATACGAGTGTGGGGACGATCGCCATGCAGAGCCCTGTCGGCGAAATCCCCTTCAGTCATGATGTGCACACCGATGCGTTTGGCTGCGATGAGTGCCATTCGGATATCTTCAAAGCCAAGGCTAACAGTAACCAGGTCGGCATGAAGGGGATGGAAGACGGAGAGTCCTGCGGGGCCTGCCATGATGGCGACAGCGCCTTCAGCGTCACCGGCGACTGTGTGACCTGTCACAGCAATGCTGCTGATATGGCCATACAGGCAAAAGATGTCAACGCTGTGCCCTTCAGCCATACAATTCACACCGAAATGTTAGGTTGTGCAGAATGTCACCCGGATATTTTTGTCCCCAAAGCCAATAGCAACCAGGTGGGCATGCAGCGCATGGAAGCCGGTGAGTCGTGTGGCGCCTGTCACGACGGTGACACCGCTTTTGGTGTCGGCGAAGATTGCACCACCTGCCATCTGGGGGATTTCACCTACACCAAAGATATTCCGATACAGAGTTCTGTGGGTGGGATTGCTTTCAGCCATGTAGCTCACACCGAAATGTTCGGTTGCGAGGAATGTCATCCGCAGACTTTTAGGGCCAAGGCTAATAGTACTCAGGTTGGCATGAAAAAGATGGAAAGCGGAGAATCTTGCGGTGCCTGTCATGATGGCGATAGTGCCTTTAGTGTCAAAGGTGATTGTAGAAGTTGTCATCAGGGCGCAGAGGATATGCCTATCCAGAGTACGGTGGGAGCGATTGTTTTTAGCCACGATGTGCATATCGAGATGTTCGGTTGTGACGAATGTCATCCTGACACTTTTAAGGCCAAAGCCAACAGCAATCGGGTCGGTATGAAAAAGATGGAAGCCGGAGAATCCTGCGGCACCTGCCATGATGGCGATACCGCGTTTGCTGTCACAAGCGACTGTGTGACCTGTCACAGCAATGCGGCTGACGTGGCGATTCTGGCCCAAGATGTCGGCGCTGTTCCTTTTAGCCATGAAGTCCACGTGGAGATGTTCGGTTGTGGAGAATGTCATCCGGATATTTTTGTCGCCCAGGCCAACAGCAACCAGGTTGGCATGACAAGGATGCAAGATGGCGAATCCTGCGGCGCCTGTCATGATGGTGACACGGCTTTCGGTGTCGGCGAGGCTTGCGCCACCTGTCATACCGGCTCGCTTACCTACACGAAGAATGTCGCTATCAAGAGTGGCGTTTGGTCCATTCTTTTTAGCCATAAAAACCACACCGAAATGTTCTCTTGTGGTGAATGCCACCCCGATGTGTTCAGGGCCAAAGCCAACAGTAACCAGGTCGGGATGAAAAAGATGGAAGCCGGCGCGTCCTGTGGGGCCTGTCACAACGGAGAAGATGCTTTCAGCGTCACTGGCGATTGTGCCGAATGCCATGCCAATTCCGTCGATGTGGCAATACAGACAAAAAATGTCGGGACCATCCCTTTCAGCCACGCGGAGCACGGCCAAATGTTCGCCTGTGACGAATGTCATCCGGACACCTTTAAGGCCCAGGCCAACAGTAATCAGGTTGGCATGAAGAAAATGGAGGACGGTGCGTCTTGCGGGGCCTGTCATGACGGAAGGACAGCGTTTGGTGTCAAGGGCGACTGCAGCAGCTGTCATAGCGGCGCGGTAGATGTCCCCATTCAAAGTACGGTGGGCGCGATTGTCTTTAGCCACGGTGTGCATACCGAAGCCTTCGGTTGTGATGAATGTCACCCGGATATCTTCGAAGCAAAGGCCAACAGCACCCAGGTTGGCATGAAGAAGATGGAGAGCGGAGAGTCTTGCGGCTCATGTCATGATGGCAGTACGGCTTTCGGTGTTACAGGCGATTGCATCACTTGCCACCAAAAGGCCGTTGACGTGGCGATACAAACGAAGAATGTTGGCGTCGCTCCTTTCAGCCATGCTGTTCACACGGAGATGTTCGGCTGCAGCGATTGTCATCCCGACTTGTTCACGGCCAAAGCCAATAGCAACCAGGTGGGAATGCCGGCGATGGAAGCCGGTGCCTCGTGCGGAGCCTGCCATGACGGGGGGGATGCCTTCAGCGTCAAGGAGGATTGCACCAGCTGTCATGCCGGTGATGTCCTTTATAAGAGCTTCGGTAAAACGATCTTTTCGCACGCAAACCATCTTGACATGTTCGGCTGTGACGAATGCCACCCTCGCCTGTTCCAGGCACGAAGCGGCGCGAACAAGGTGGCCACCATGGATGACATGGAGATCGGTCAATCCTGTGGCGCCTGCCACAACGGAAAGAAGGCCTTCGGGGTTGAAACTTGCGATCCCTGTCATATTAAGTGATTCTTTGTAGAGGGTGCAGACGAAACAGGGCGACAGGTTTATGACCTGTCGCCCTGTTTGTTTACATGTTTTTGGCTTTGATCTTGATTGACCTCTTCCCGTTGAGTGAAACGGAGGGCGTCTGCCGGGCGTGACCGGCACCACTGCAATGGTTCAGGGACTGTCCCCGCAGTTAAGGGGACTGTCCCGTATTTCAAACCTGTAACATAACGCCCTAAAGCCGGGGACAGTCCCATGGAGTGCTGGGACAGTCCCCATCACAGTGGTGAATGGGTCAGATGACAGGACTCAAAAGTTCTTGTAGAGAAGTAAGCAATAACCCAGGGGTTGCGCCCCCTGCCGTCGCCTTACTCTTTTTGCTCGCACAAAATGAGTAAGCAGAAAAATGCGCCCCAATGCCTTGCCCGCTACGCGGG
>JAAXQF010000085.1 GCA_012974435.1 Desulfuromonadales bacterium
AGACAGATCCTGCAACGTGTAGAAGAGGGCGGCTATGCCGATCGACTTCTGGATAGCTACCTTGATCGCAACCCGGGAATGGATCCGCGCGAGCGGGGGCTGCTGACCGAGCTGGTCTATGGGCTCCTACGGTTGCGCGGGCGGGTCGATTTTGCGTTGGAGCAATTCTCCCGGCAAACGCTGCAACGCCTTGAGTCCAACACCTTGCTCCTGCTTCGCCTCGGCGCTTACCAGTTGCTCGAACTCGACCGTATCCCGCCACATGCTGCGGTGCATGCCACCGTCGAATTGGCCCACCAGGTCGGTATGGGACGGGTCGCCGGTCTGGTTAACGGTACGCTACGCACTCTGATCCGTGAGCAAGCCACGATCGAATGGCCGACACCGGAGAATCTGAAGGCGTATCTGCAACATAACTGCAGCCTACCGCCCTGGCTGGCTAAAGAATTACTGCGTCAATTCCCCAATATTGACTCCCAGGCTCTGGCGGAAGCATTTACCAAAGCTGCGCCACTAAGCCTGCGAACCAACACCCTGAAGACCGATCGCGAGACCTTGCTGACCGCGCTTGCGGAAGCCGGCCACATTGCCAGGCCCTGCTATTACTCCGCCGAAGGCATCATCGTTGAGAAACGAGCCGCACAGCCTTTACCAGGAGACAGTGACGGCTGGTACCAGGTCCAGGATGAGGCGAGCATGTTGATGGCTCACCTGCTCGACCCTCAACCGGGAGACAGAATCCTTGACAGCTGCGCCGCCCCCGGCGGCAAAACCACACATATTGCTGCCCTGACGGATAATCAAGCTCAGATTATGGCCCTTGAAAAATATCCACAGCGTGTTGAGCTGATCACTCAGGGAGCGAACCGTATCGGTGCTCAAAACATCGAAGCCCGTTGTTGGGATCTCACCGAACAACCTGAGTTTCTTGAACCGGAGAGTTTTGACCGAATCCTCGTTGATGCGCCGTGCAGCGGCCTTGGCGTGCTGCGCCGCAACCCCGAGAGCCGCTGGAGTCGGCGACCGGCCGACATCAAGGAACTGGTCGAACTGCAACGTACCATTCTCAAACAAGTGGCTCCCCTGTTACGCCCCGGCGGTCATCTGCTTTACTCGGTCTGCACCTTCACCGCGGCCGAGACCGACGCCATCGCGCATAATTTTCTCGCAACACATCCGGGATTTAAACAAGAAGATTTTCGCACCCTCTTGCCTGCAGAATGGCAGGAACTGACCACCGAAAAGGGTTGTGTTCGAACCTTGCCGCATCATCATGATGGTATGGACGCCTTTTTTGCAGCACGGTTTATTAAAAGCTGACTGGTCAAAACATTTTCAAATAGGTTATAAAGGTTTTATTCTTTATCTTTTCTTCGTGCCCTTCGTGATCTTCGTGGTCATAGCGGGTTCACTTTTGACCGGAGTAGCAAATGATCAAGATATCCCCATCGATTCTTTCCGCTGATTTTTCCCGTCTCGGGGAAGACATTCAGGCGGTAGACCGTGCCGGCGCCGATTACATTCACATTGATGTCATGGACGGTCACTTTGTTCCCAACATCACCATCGGTCCGCTGGTGGTTGATGCCTTGCGTAAAGTGACTGACAAACCTCTCGACGTGCACCTGATGATCGAAAACCCGGACCTCTATATCCCCGACTTTGCCAAGGCCGGTGCCGACATCATCACCGTCCATCAGGAAGCGGTACCGCACCTGCATCGCACCGTACAGTTGATCAAGAGCCTCGGCAAGAAAGCCGGTGTCTCGCTCAATCCGGCCACACCGGTAGAGACTCTCGATGTCATTCTCGACGAGCTTGATCTGGTGCTGATCATGTCTGTCAACCCCGGTTTCGGCGGACAGTCTTTCATCCCGTCGGCTCTCGACAAAATCAGCGCGCTGCGTCAACGCATCACGGAACGCGGCCTCTCAACTGAGTTGGAAGTCGATGGCGGCGTCAAGATCGACAATATTCGTGAAGTGGTGGCCGCGGGAGCAGACGTCCTGGTTGCCGGTAGCGCCGTTTTCAACACCGAGGATTACGCCGCGACCATTACCGCCTTACGAGAAAACGCTGCCAGTACAACAGCATGATGCTTGATCGCGGTTGCCTGGCCAGCCATCTGCAGGCTTTTCCCAAAAAAATCATTCCGGTTGCCTCCTTGCGGCCCGCCGCTGTGCTGATTCCTCTCTATCAGCGCAATGGTCGTGATTACCTGCTCTTCACCGAGCGCACGGCACATCTTGTACACCACGCCGGTGAGATTTCTTTTCCCGGTGGCGGTTATGATCACGGTGATAAGGATTTAAGTGCCACGGCCCTGCGTGAAACGGAAGAAGAGCTGGGGATTGCCCGCTCACAAGTAGAAGTCCTCGGGCGTCTGGATGATTTCTATTCGGTACACGGCTATCACGTGGTGCCTTTTGTCGGCACCATCCCACTTCCCGATAACCTGCAGCACGATCCTTTTGAAATTGCCGGCACCTTCGAGGCCCCGCTGGATCATTTTCGGAACCCGTCAACTCATCGTATCGAAAACTGGCAACACCTCGGCCGAACGCATCCGGTCGACTTCTATGAGTTCGAAGAGCACACCATCTGGGGCCTGACTGCAGCAATTCTGCGTCAGTTTATCGAGGAAACCGCTGCTCTCAGAACAGTGGAGTTTTAACAGTCATATAAAGTAAAACAAGTGGTGTTCTTTTTCGGAGAGATCTGCGAGGAGGATACGCTGAAGAAACTAGAAGGATTCGCTTGATGAGAAAGAAGAGCTAAGCAGGGTGTCCAGATCACCTTTTTCGTTGAGATCAAAGAGTTCTAGGCAGCCACCAATCGGAGTATCGTTGATAAAAATGCCCGGCACCTTCTGGCTTTGAGCACGCTGCTGCATTTCTGCTGCCTTGAGCCGGTCATCAGTGATATCGTATTCGACAAAGTTGACGCCCTTGATGTGTAACAGCTCCTTGGCGCGATCACAATAGGCACAATAAAGCTTGGTATAAATTTCTATCTTGATGCTCATGGCCACTGCTTCCCAAGAGTTCTGTTTCTTTCTGAGAACTCAAGACTAACCGAGTCAGTGCAAGATGCAAGTTGCAGAAAGGAAAATCCGGTGATTTTGAACTTTATGAAGGTTTTGTGCTCATCTGCCATCCTTTTCTCCCTGTTGGCGTGCGGTAGCAGTTTTGACAAGTCGGTCAATGCGGTTGGTGAAATGAGCCGTGACGATTTCATGAATGCACTACGCTGGAAGCAGTACAAGGTTGCCGCAGAGTTTATGCTTCCTGAGAATCGCAAGGACTTCCTCGCCACCTTCAACAAGCTCAAAGATATCCATATCACCGATGTCAGGCTTCTGGACCTGCAGGAAACGGCAGAAGGCAGACGTTTTGAAACATCGATCGAAATGGATTACTACCTGTTGCCCTCGGTCTCGGTGAAAACCTTCAACTTCGATCAGGACTGGGTTTATTTTGCCGGTGAAGGCTCTTCACAAAAAGGGTTCCGGATCATCACCTCCTTTCCCGACTTTCCATAAAAGATCGAGTCGATAAGGACTCACCAGATAGCCGTCAAAAGCAGAGCCAGATTGCCATTGCCGGCCCATTCTCTTTGATTAAAAAAAAACGGTCTTTCCCCTCAGGGATGTCACCTTGGCGAAAGACTTGTCTAAGCCCCGTCAAAAGCCCATTAAAGGGTGTTATCACAGCTTAATTTTCCCTTGATTTTCCAAGCATCGTTATGGTATTTACCTGCATACTGTATACAAAATGAGTTAATGAAAATAGAGCACACACTACGACCTGAAAAGCGCCGAGGCGCTTTTTTGCTGTTTTTTTGTGCGCCGAAAAACTGACCGAAATGGGAGGTTCAACTTGGCTGAAGTCGTTTTTTCCAGCTGGGGCGGTAAGGTGATTGACAATCGGCAGGGTGGTGAGCCGGAAGCTGCTGCCTTTAAGCTGCCGGGCAACTATCTTGACGAAGGCAACGTAGGCGCCTTCATGGGCTGGGACGGCGTTATCGTCCTGGACAAAGATGTCGATATTGTCACCATGGCCGCTGAGTATATGAAGCGTGTTCAGGAGAAGTACTGTTGTGCGAAGTGCACCCCCGGTAAACGTGGGACGCGGGTCATGATGGATACCTTGGCACGAATTCTTGCCGGACACGGTGAAGAGAGCGATCTGGACACCTTGACCGGGTTGAGCGACCTGCTCGACAACTGCAAATGCACACTCTGCATGACAGCGGCCAGACCGATTCTCGATACGGTGAAATATTTCCGTGATGACTACCTGGCCTTTTTGCGTGGTGAGCGCAAGAGTAAGAAGGCCAAGGGCTATCGCGACAAGCTGACGGCGCCCTGTATGGATCGCTGCCCGGCGCATATTGATATCCCGGCCTATATCGAGGAGATCAAGGATTATCGCCACGACGAAGCACTGGGGACCATCCGCAATCGGATGCCGATCCCGGCTGTCTGTGGTCGCGTCTGTCCACACCCATGTGAGACAGCCTGCCGCCGTGCATTGATTGACGAGCCGGTCAGTATCATGGTTCTCAAGCGTGTTGCCTCCGATCATGAACTGCTGCATGTTCAGGAGCCACCGCATAAAGCCAAGGCACCAACGGGCAAGAAAATCATGGTTGTCGGTGCCGGCCCTGCCGGTTTGACCTGCGCCTATTACCTGGCGCTCGAAGGGCACAAGGTCAAGATTATTGACATGCTCAATGAGCCGGGCGGTACGGTTGCTGTCGGCATTCCTGATTATCGTATGCCGCGCCCGCTGCTGCAGCGTGAAGCCGATATTATCGCCGATCTCGGTGTTGAAATTGAATATGGCGTCAAGCTCGGCCGCGATGTTTCGCTGCGTGAGCTGAAAGAGCAATACGATGCTGTTTTCCTTGGCACCGGTGCTTTCAAGTCTAAGCCGATGGGCGTCGAAGGTGAGGATGAAGGCTACAACGGCTTCTCCGAAGGTGGTATCCACTATCTACGTAAAGTTGCTCTTGGCGAAGGGATGGTCACACCCAAGCGTGTCATCGTCGTCGGCGGTGGCAATACAGCCATCGACTGCGTGCGCGTTGCCCTGCGCGAAGGCTGTGAAGATTCGATCCTGGTTTACCGTCGTACTCGCAAAGAGATGCCGGCGGAATCCTACGAGGTCGATGACGCTGAAGACGAAAATGTTCAGTTCGAATTCCTGCGCAACCCCACCCGCTTGATTGTCGAAGACAACACTGTGGTTGGCGTTGAGGTTATCAAGATGGAGCTCGGCGAGCCTGATGATTCAGGTCGTCGCCGACCGGTGGAAGTTGCCGGCAGCGAGTATGTGATTCCCTGCGACATGGTTATCCCGGCGATCGGTCAGGATCCTGACCTCAGCTACCTTGAGGATGGTGATTACGGCATCGAGCAAACCCGCTGGAACAGCATTATCACCAAGGGCGGTACTATGATGACTGACAACGAAGGCGTCTTCGCCGGTGGTGACTGTGAATATGGTGCCATGACCGTTGTCCTGGCAGTCGGCCACGGTCATCGTGCCGCACGCACCATGCACCGTTACCTCACGGAAGGCAAAGTCTACCTCGACGAAGAGGACGCCATGGAGGACATCGTCAACAACCTCGGCGTGTTCGACAAGGAAGAGAACCTCGGCATCATCGGCGGTCTGCATCGTGAGCACCAGCCCAAGATTGAGGGTGCTGAACGTGCGCAGAACTACGATGAGATCGAACTGGCCATGCCTGAAAGTCAGGCGGTCAGGGAAGCTGAGCGTTGCCTGCGTTGTTACCGCGTCGCCATGCTGGCAGTTAACTAATAAATTGATTAAAAGGCAGATTCGATGATCAACCTTAAGATCGACGGCAAAGAGGTCCAGATAGCGTCGGGAGCTACCATTCTTGATGCTGCAGAAACGGTCGGCATCAAGATCCCGACCCTCTGTTACCTGAAAAAGGTCTCGCCAACCGGCGCCTGCCGCGTCTGCGCGGTGGAAGTCGAAGGTGCAGACAAAACCATGACCGCCTGCAACACCCGTGCGGTTGACGGCATGGTCGTTACGACCCAATCTGAAAAGCTCTCCAAGATCCGACGAGAGTTGGTTGAGCTGCTACTGGTCAATCATCCCCTTGATTGCCCCGTCTGCGACGCTGGTGGCGAATGCGACCTGCAGGACATCTGCTACTCTCAGGATGTTGTGCGCCAGCCTTTCGGAGCAGATGATGTCAACGCCGAGACCATCGACCACTGGCCGTTGATCCAGCAAGTTCCCAACCGCTGCATCATGTGCGAGAAATGCGTCAAGACCTGTCATGAGACGATCGGCTCAAGCGCTCTTTTCGTCAACGAAAAAGGTGATAAGGCCTTTGTCGACAAGGATCTCGACAAGTGTGAGTTCTGTGGTAACTGTGTCCAGGTCTGTCCGACCGGTACCATGATCTCCAAGCCCTTCAAGTTCAAGGCCCGTCCCTGGGAGCTACGCAAGACCCAATCGGTCTGTACCCTCTGCTCTGCCCAGTGCCAGGTGGAAATGCACAGCAAGCAGGGCAAGGTCATGCGCGTCACCTCTGAAGATGGTGTCACGGTCAACGACGGCAACCTCTGCGTTGGCGGCTTTTTCGGCCACGATTACCTGAATAGCGATCAGCGTCTGACAGCTCCACTGGTTGCACAGCAGGAGACCTCCTGGGAAATCGCTCTCGACAAGGTGGTCAGCGAATTATCCAACCTACGCGAGCAGCAGGGCGGTCAAGCTATTGCCGGCCTGGCCTCGCCGCACCTGACCAACGAAGAGAACTACCTTTTTCAGAAACTCTTCCGCGTCGCCCTGAACAGCAACAACATCGACTCCGAAGCACGCTTCAACAGCCTGCGTGCCGCCAAAGTGCTGAATGAGCAGCTCAAGCTGAACGGCGCCAGCAACCCGATGGACCGCATCGGAACAGCAGAAGCCGTTTTGGTCTTCGGTGCAGACCTGCGCTCCGAATCCCCTGCGCTTAACTGGCAGGTGCAGCTGGCCGCACGTAAAAATGATACCCGCCTGATCGTCGCCAACCAGCGTCAGACCAAACTGGTCAAGCAAGCTGAAAGCTATCTGCAATACCGTGCCGGCAGCGAGGCTTCCCTGGCAGGAGCACTGGCCAAGCTTCTGGTCGGCAAGGGTCAGACAGACAACGACTACCTCAACCGCTTCGTTGCCAACCGTGACGAACTGGATCAATACCTGAGCAATCTCGACATTGACGCAGCCTGCGCCGCAAGTGGCGTCAACCGTGCTCAACTGGAAGAAGCCGCCGACCACCTTGGTCAAGCGTCTTCCGTGGCCATCATCATCGGTCGGGACGTCATGGCTTCAGCACAAGCTGAAAACGCCGTCGCGGCCCTGGCCAATCTGGCCATGGTCAGCGGTGCTCTGCACGGTAATCAAGGCGGTCTTTTCCCGGTCGCCAGTAAAGGCAACACCCAAGGCCTTATCGATGCCGGTGTTGCCCCTGAATTTTTACCTGGCCTGGTTGATTATGCAGCAGGCAAGGAAAAGTATGCGTCTGCATGGCACGCCACTCTGCCCGAAGGCGGAGCGGATGCAACAGGAATACTCAGTGGCATAGAGCAAGGAACCATCAAGGCGCTCTTCCTGGCCGGAACCAACCCTCTGGTCAACTTCCCGGAGAGTAGCCGCTGGCGCAAGGCCCTTGAGAAGCTTGAGCTACTCGTGGTTCAGGACATTCTCTCCAGCGATCTGACACGACTCGCAACAGTGGTGCTTCCCGGATCGGCGAGCGCTGAGAAACGCGGTAGTGTGACATCTCTTGATCAACGAGTTAACAAGTTGAGAATTGCTGTCGCAGCCCCCGGTGAAGCGCGCCCTGACCTGGCAATCTTCAGCGATCTTTTTGCCCGCTTAACCGGTAAACCGGAGCCCAGCGAAAAGGCCATCCGCCAGGAGATGATGTCTCTCAGCGGCAGTTATGGCGATGTCTGTCAGAGCCTCGAGCAGAGCAACTTCTGCTGGAAGCAGGCGTATACTCCTGAAAACAATAGCCTGATGGCAGCAACACCTGAACTTGCAAGCCCTGCTCCAGCCGAGATGCAGCTTCTGGTCAGTAAATGCCCTTTCCAGTTCGGCACCACGACCACCTATTCAGCGGCCAACAACGAACTGGCTCCGGCCGGTGTGATCATCGTCAACCCTGAGGATGCAGCCAAGCTTGGTATTGCCGATGGTGGCCAGATTAAAGTCACCGGCCCAGCAGGATCAGCAAGTGGTAAGGTCATGGTCAACAGCATGGTTCCAGTGGGTCTTTTATCCGCAGCAGACAATTTTACTGACATGAACATTCAGCAGATTATGCCGAGCGGTAGCAACTGTGTTGCCGTAACCGCCGCAAAAGCATAAAATCAGTTAAATAACATTTCAAACGCCCTGCTTTGCGGGGCGTTTTTTTGACTTTTTGTCTGCTTTTTCCTCTCTTCTCTTTGCGCTCTTTGCGTCTTTGCGTTAAATTCATTTTGCAATGAGTTAACTGGAGTTTCGTATAAGAGACTGTTTTTTATCTGACGACTGGAGAACACAATGACCATCGAAACTTTCGAATATCGTGACAAGATCAGCTACAGTGATGAAAAAGCCTGCAAAATTGTTCTGACTGAAGGTGCCCATGCCCGAACCACGCTCTGGTGCCTGAAGCCTGGTCAACATATTCATCCACACGTACATGCTGGAGATCACGTCTGGATCGTTCTGGAAGGCCGAGGGCTGTTTCTGAGTGAAGGGCTGGCAGAACAACTGATCTCTCCGGGGACTATCCTCTCTGCGCCAGCGGGAATTTCCCACGGCGTCGAAAACAACAGTAGCGAAGGGCTGGTATTTGCCAGCATCTCGGCCGGATAAGAAGCTGACCCTGACTGCAGACTCTCCGTAAAACAGGATTAAAATCTCCTGTTTCGCACAACATTAAAAAGATTGAAAGGCCCCATTCTTTTCTATATATTGGGATTGAAATTAATCCAAGGGGAACTCATGAAATCAATCTTCATTTTAGTTGGCATTGTTGCCGCCTGGTTTATTCTCAATCGCTGGATTCTGCCGCGTTTCGGGGTCGAGACATGACTGTCTGGTTCCTGCGAACTCCCCGTGCGGGAGGAAGATGAAAATGAAGACCAACAAGAAAAGCCTCATCCGTAAGGATGAGGCTTTTTTTGTTGTCTGAAATTATGGTGGTCCTGCCTTTACGACAGGCTGCCATCAAAGTCTCAACGCAGGCTGGTGGCACAGCGCGGGCAAGTAAACATACTGGTCGAGGGAACCTTATGGCCGCAACTCGGACAATTAAACCAGTAACGACAATACTTGCATTGAGGATCTGACAAACCCTGCTTTTTCTTGCACTTTGGACACATGCGGTACATTTTTCGGTTGGTTATATAATCTTCAAAGATCAACCCGCACTTGGCACACAGCTTCGCATCGCGTCTGTGATTGGGAGCCTCGCAGCGCGGTGCTGGGCAGACAAACACAGCGTGACAAGAATCACACCAGTTCTTACCATGCGTCATCTCTTTACATACCGGGCACTTTTCCATCGGAACACCTCATCAAAGGCCAAAGCAGAAACAAAGAAGCTCTGTGTACAACTTCCAGGTTCAGGATAAACATTTATCTGTTAAATTTCCAGTCCGTTACCACCTGGAGCTGATCTTTGCCAAAAAAAAGCCGGACCTTCATGGCCCGGCTTTCTAGTTTACAGCGGGGATGAAGATCAATCGACCTTGAAGAAGGCAACCGGCCCGGCCTGACAAACGCAGCACGGGCCATGGGGTTCACCCTCAATGGTGTTGCCGCAAACCTTACAGACGTAGTAATCAACGTCCTCGTTATTACCAAGGGTGTCGAATGCCTTCTGGTAAAGGCTGGCATGTACTTTCTCAACGTCGTTGGCAAACTTGAAGCTGCGCAGAGCAGCATCCTGACCTTCGCTGATGGCCTCTTCGATCATCTTTGGATACATACTGATGAACTCTTCGGTCTCACCGGCGATCGCTTCCTTGAGGTTGTCCGCTGTAGTATTGATGCCACCAGCAGTCCGCAGGTGAGCATGGGCGTGAACCGTCTCTGCTGCAGCTGCAGCGCGGAAGAGTTTAGCGACCTGTTTCTGCCCTTCTGCATCGGCCTTGTCGGCAAACGCCAAGTACTTGCGGTTTGCCTGAGACTCTCCCGCAAACGCCTCATACAAGTTACTTTCAGATTTACTTCCCTTTAATTCAGCCATAATACTCTCCTTTCAATAATAAGTTTGACAAACATAAAAGTAGATCAATATTATCGATAACATAGCACAAGTCAATGACTTACAACTTTTTAAGATGTTTGCCGAGGAGCCACAGCATGTCTGTATACCGCGTCGAAAAATCTGAACTGCCCGTTGTTGTCTTTCAAGCTGACGGTTCCATTATGAAGGGTGTCGTTTTTCTGAGCACCACAGCCTATATCCATGCGGGCAAACAGACATTACTTGACCTTCTCAAGGAGCCAGGGGACTTCTTTCCCTTCCGCAGTGAGTCCGGAGAATTCTGTGTGACCAACAAGCAGACCATCACTCACATCCGCTTTGAGCCACCAGAGCAGGAGGAAAGATATCAATCACTGGGTGATCGCGAAGACGTGGAGATCAAGTTTGCCGGCGGAGAACAGCTCGGTGGAACAGTGACGATAGAAATGCCGGAAGGACGTAGCCGCCTACTTGATTTTATCAATGCCATGGGAGGCTTTTTCCTGCTCCAGAACGATGAGGCCCACTATCTGGTCAACGTTACCCAGGTGCGCGATATCAGCCCTAAACGCTGATATTCGCATCACGTGAAAAAGCCGACAGGTTCATTTCTTTCGGATTTCAGACTACTGACAAAGTACAGGAAGGTGTCGATTATTGACGTTCCTGAGTTGCCGACATCCTGAGAGCAACAGATTAACGATCTGTTGCTCTCAGGCTCCGAAAGGCATTCAAAAAGTCTCTATTTCACCACAGGACATAAGTGGCATTTGTCAACCATCTGAAAACCATCTCACTTTTAAATGTCCAGATAAGAACGCAGGTAGCGACCCGTATAAGACTTCGCGCATCGCGCAACCTCTTCCGGGGTCCCGCAGACGAGGATTTCTCCACCACGGCTACCACCCTCGGGACCGAGATCGACGATATGATCAGCGGTTTTGATCACGTCCAGGTTGTGTTCGATAATCACGACGCTGTTGCCAGACTCAACCAATCGCTGCAAAACACTGAGCAGACGACTGATGTCATCAAAATGCAGGCCGGTGGTTGGTTCGTCAAGGATATAAATGGTCCGGCCGGTCGAACGCTTACCCAATTCCTTGGACAGCTTGACGCGCTGCGCTTCCCCGCCTGACAAGGTCGTTGCACTCTGCCCCAGCTTGATATAACCAAGACCAACATCACGCAAGGTTTGCAGCTTGCGCTTTATGCGCGGAATATTTACCAGAAACTCCACCGCCTGGTTGGCGGTCATATCAAGCACATCGGCAATGGTTTTACCCTTGAACTTAACCTGCAACGTCTCCCGGTTGTAGCGGGCACCGTGACAAGCTTCGCACTGAATATAGACATCAGGCAAAAAATGCATCTCGATACGCAGGATGCCATCGCCCTGACAAGCCTCGCAACGCCCGCCTTTGACATTGAAAGAAAAGCGCCCAGGTTTGTAACCACGCATCTTCGCTTCCGGCAGCTGGGCGAAGAGATCGCGGATATCGGTGAAGATACCGGTATAGGTCGCCGGGTTGGAACGTGGGGTGCGACCGATCGGTGACTGATCAATATCAATGACCTTGTCCAGGAGCTCCAGCCCTTCGATGACACGAACCGGCCCGGAACGTTCCCGCGAGCGATAGAGGCGTTGAGCGAGGGCTTTGTGCAAGGTGTCGATCACCAGCGACGACTTGCCGGAACCGGACACACCGGTCACACAGGTCATGACCCCCAGCGGGATATCAACATCGATATTCTTGAGGTTGTTAGCCTGGGCACCCTTGATACTGAGCAGCCCTGAAGCTTTACGCCGCTCTTTCGGCAAAGGAATCGTCAGACGACCGGAGAGATAAGCTGCGGTCAGAGACTTGGGATGTTCGAGAATCTCATGAGGCGTGCCCTGGGCGACCACCTCGCCACCATGGCGGCCAGCATGCGGGCCCATGTCGATGACATGATCCGCTTCGAGAATGGTTTCCTCGTCATGCTCAACGACCAGCACGGTATTGCCCAGATCACGCAGGCGCTTTAATGTCTCCAGAAGCCGTCGATTGTCCCTCTGGTGCAAACCGATCGAAGGTTCATCGAGAATGTAGAGCACCCCGACCAGCGAGGAACCGATCTGGGTTGCCAAACGGATGCGTTGACTTTCACCCCCCGAAAGAGTGCCCGAAGTACGATCGAGGGTCAGGTAATCGAGCCCGACATTAACCAGAAAAGAGAGCCTCTCCCGGACCTCCTTCAGCACCCGGCGAGCGATTTCCGCCTCTTTGGCAGGCAACTCGATTTCGGCGAAAAACGCTTCCGCTTCGCTTATGCTCAGTGCCGTTATCTCCTGAATATTCTGCCCGGCAACCCGCACACAGAGGGTTTCCGGTTTGAGCCTGGCACCATCACAGCTCGGACAAGACATGATGTTCATAAACTGCTCAAGCTTCTCGCGGGTCGCATCAGAATCGGTTTCACGCAGACGTCGTTCCAGGTTCGGGATCACGCCCTCGAACGGTTTGTTGTAAAAATGTCGGCGATGGGCCTGATCGTAGAAAAACTTGACCTCTTCTTTCCCTGAGCCATGCAGAAGAACCTTTTGTACCTGTTCCGACAGTTCAGCAAAGGGCGTGCGGATATCAAAGTCATAAAAATCAGACAGCGCCTCCAGAACCTGTAAATAGTAATACCCGGTCCGGGTTGACCAGGGTGCGATCGCCCCCTCCCGCAAGGAAAGCTGTCGGTTCGGTACAACCTGCTCCGGGTCAAAGTACATGCGGGTGCCCAGACCGGAACAGTCCGGGCAAGCCCCATAAGGGTTATTGAAGGAGAACATGCGCGGCGTCATCTCCGGTATCGAGATACCGCACGCCACGCAGGCGTGCCACTCGGAGAAGAGATAACTCTCACCGCCCACGACTTCGACCCTGACCAACCCCTCACCGAGACGCAGCGCGGTCTCCAGGGAGTCCGACAGACGGCTGACGATGTCCTCTTTGACCACAAGGCGGTCAACAACCACCTCGATGGTGTGTTTCGTCCTCTTTGACCACAAGGCGGTCAACGACCACCTCGATGGTGTGTTTCTTGTTCTTGTCCAGAACGATCTCGTCACCCAGCTCGCGCATTTCACCATCGATACGCACCCGGACGAAACCGTCCGCCTGCAGCTGACGTAGTTCCTTGCGGTATTCGCCCTTGCGGCCCCTGACCAGTGGCGCCATGAGCAGAAGCTTGCTTTTTTGCGGCAGAGCCAACACCTGCTCCACCATCTGTTCCACCGTCTGTGAAGCAATCACCTTGCCGCAGGAGGGACAATGCACCCGCCCGACCCTGGCGAAGAGCAAGCGCAGGTAATCGTAGATTTCCGTAACCGTGCCAACGGTAGAGCGGGGGTTCTTCGACGTGGATTTCTGTTCTATGGAGATGGCCGGGCTCAGGCCTTCGATACTTTCGACATCCGGCTTGTCCATCTGCTCCAGAAACTGCCGGGCATAGGCCGAAAGGCTCTCAACGTAACGGCGCTGTCCCTCGGCATAGATGGTATCAAAGGCCAGGGTACTCTTGCCCGACCCTGAGACACCGGTGATCACTACCAGCTGATCTCGGGGGATCTCGACATCGATATTCTTCAGGTTGTGCTCGCAGGCACCTTTTATGATGATTTTATTGACCATGGCTTTAGTAAGTAACGTTTCCTCTCACATCTGTTGATTTTGCTTTCCACAACTATCGGGACGTGGAACGCGGCACGAGGGCCGCGAGAAGCAGACCACGCCACCTAAAGAACTGGTTTCCCTCGTTCCTCGCTCCTCGTTCCTCGCTCCTGTTTCTCAGCCATCTCTGCGGCCATCCTGACTGCAGCAATCAGGCTGGCAGGGCTGGCCTGACCGGTGCCGGCCAGATCATAGGCCGTACCGTGATCAACGGACGTGCGCACGATCGGCAGACCAAGGGTGACGTTGACGCCGTCATCAAAATGCAGCAGCTTGAGAGGGATCAAGCCCTGATCATGGTACATGCAGATCACCGCGTCATACTCGCCCTGAGCTGCAAACCAGAAGAGGCTATCGGCACTGTGCGGACCGCTGGCAAGAATTCCTTCAGAGCGGGCGGCAGCAATCGCCGGAGCGATGTGCCGGGTTTCTTCGTCACCGAACAAGCCCCCTTCACCAGCGTGCGGATTCAGCGCCAAGACCGCCAGTCGCGGCTTTTTGATGCCGAACTGCCGCTGCAGACTCGACGAAACAATGCGCATGGTCGTCAGGATACGTTCTGCGTTCAGGCGTTGCGGCACCTCCCGCAAGGCACAATGGGTCGTCACCAGGCAGACTCGCAGTCTCTCCCCGGCCAGCATCATAACAACCTCTTCAACCTCGCAACGATCGGCCAACAGCTCGGTATGCCCCGGGAAAGCAATCCCTGCTGCGCGTAAGATTTCCTTGTTGATCGGTGCCGTGACCATCCCAGCCACATCACCGGCAACACAGGCATCGCAGGCCCATTCTATATAATCAGCCATGGCACGCCCGGAAGAGCTCTGCGGTTGGCCAAACACTTGCCCGGAGAGATCGAGTTGCGACAGGGCCTGTACAGGCAAGCGGTGCCCGCCAACAACAAGTTCATCCGTCGCCAGGGGTGACGAGGAACCTGGCTGGTGCTGGACAGCGCAACCACAAACGGCAGCAGCCCGTTTCAGCACACCAAGATCTCCGGCGACGATCAACGGACGCGCAAGGTCAATAAATGCACCTTCGTAGACGGCTCGAATGATAATTTCCGGTCCAACCCCGGTCGGGTCGCCCATCGTTAAGATAAGTGGCTTTGTCATAAAGCTCCCGTTTGAATAAGCACGAACCTACAGTATAGCCTAGGCGTGAAAACCGCCTCAACCTGATTCGCAAAATAAGGATTCTTCTTTTAAGCGGGGAAAGCAGTTTTCAAACTCCGGGGAAAGGGTTATACTTTGATGTATTTCATTACGTTATGTAAATTACGGAGAAGCAGTGATGAGTGACGATCTGTTAGAACGCCGCCAAGCGGAACGCCGGTATGCCTTGAAATTTCTCGATTACGAGATCCTCTCCTCGAAAGGTGAGGTCACCGGCCGTGGCCTGGCCCGCACACTTAACGTCAGCGAAACCGGCTTGCGGCTCGAAACTGGTCAATTCTTTGAGCCGGAACAGACGTTACGGATCACCCTCGGTCTCGACAACGACCTGGTGCAGATCAACGGGCGCGTGATCAATTCTCAACCGGAAACTGACAACCTCTGCTCAAGTGGTGTCATGTTTCTCGAATTCGACGAAGCGGACCGCCGGACCTATCAAAAACACTTCGCAGCCCTCAAGAGTGCCCTGGAAGAATAATCCTTTCTCCTACAGATATCAAAAAAGGCCACCTGCTTTTAGCAGGTGGCCTTTTTTTCAGTGCTGGAGCCCCTCTACAGGCGGATATCGATAAACGCTTTATTTTTCAGAGCTTTGGTCCACTCCTTGATACGCGCATCCGTTTTCTGATCCAAAATCATCTGGTGGATGTCAAACTTTACCGCATCGAACTGTCTCAAACCCTCAGACAGACGGTCGTCCACTCTCAGCAGGTGGATCGCGGTACCCATTTCTACGGGAGCAGTGAAGGTGCCGTCCTCAACCTCATTGATCGCCTCGACAAACTCCGGGGTCAATTCTTCGTAAACGAATTTGCCCATTGAACCGCCAGTGGCACCATAGGTTTGATTATAGCTGTCAGAAACCTCAGCCAGAGATTCGCCCTGCTGTAACCGCGTCAGAGCTTCATTGGCCATCTTGCGGATCTGTGTGCGCTCTTGCTCAGACGCCTTTTCCGAAACGGGGAAGGAGATGGCGCTCAACTCCACTTCAGGGGGCAAGCGATAGTCATCCAGGTGAGCACTGTAGTATTCAACGATCTCACGCTCAGGCACATCGATCTGGCTGCGAACTTCTTCACCAATCAGCTTATAGCGCAAAATCTGCTGCCGCAGATTGTCACGATAATCAGCAAAATCCAAACCTTGTGACTGTACGGCATCCTCAAGATCATTACGGCTCAATTGATTCTTCTTCTGTACATCCAAGAGTGCAGTTTCAATCTCTTCTTCGGAAACGGTCAGGTTAAGTGCCGCGATCCGCTGTTGAACCAGAGACTCCTCTATCATACGGGAAAGAAGTTCCTGACGCAGGGCCCCCATCTGCACTGGAGAAGGCTGTTTCTGCTGTTTTGCCAACTGCTCCTGCAGTCTCTGATCAAGCTGATGGGTTGAAATGATCTCCTTGTTGACAACCGCCGCAACACGACTGACAACCTGTGCCGAAACCGATGTCAAACCGATGCTGCATATCAACAGCAGTGCAATTCCGAAATATTTCATAACATCCTTTTCCTTGGTTACATTCTTTGAAACTTTAAACTTAAAACCCATATCAGCACAGGATCTTTCCCCAGAACCCCAGGGAAGGCTCCCAGACTACTTTATCTCGTTCTTTTCAAGCTGAGCCCAATCTACGGAAATCACGGCACGAGCCCGCATATCCTGCAGCCAGGCAAGGTAAACTTCTTCCTTTTTACGGCCTTCAAGTATCGCCCGGATCTCTTCAGAAGCTTCTTTTTTATTGCGTCGTTTTGCTTTGCGTTTTTCCTCTACCAGGAAAATGTGATAGCCGTACTCACTTTTGACCAGGTCGCTCAGGCGCTTGACCGGCAGGTCGAAGACAATCGCATCAAACTCAGGCGGCATCTCGCCGCGGCCAAAGAAACCCAGGTCACCACCCTGTTCTGCATCCGGAGACAGGGAGTACTCTGCAGCGACTTCGGCAAAAGAACGCTCTTGACGCAACATGCCGAGGACCTCCTGGCCCTCTGCTTCATCCGCAACCACAAGCTGCCTGGCCCTGACCTGTTCGGGACGATCAAACTGATCACGATTGGCCTTGAAATAGGCGGCAACCTCTTCGTCGCTCACCGAAACCATAGAGTAAACCGCCTGTTCAAGGAGCTTCTCCATGATCAGACTTTCCTTGAGCTCTTCCCGCCAGGCCTTCAGGGTCAAGCCTCGCTCGGCAAGCATCTCTTCGAAACTGCTGCCGGGATAATCCTGTCGGTAACCCTGCAAAGCGACTTCAACATCAGCGTCTGTAAGGGCAATGTTGAGGCGCCTGGCCTCACCATGAATCAGCTCCCGATCGATCAACTGGACCAAAAAGGAGCGCTGTAATTCCTCGCGCTCGATTCCGCTTAGTTGCTGATCTTTTTGCAGGCTCTGTTCAAATTCGACGAGAAAGTCCGCCTTAGTGATCTCCTGTTCATTGATCACGATCAAAGCAGGCAATGCTTCCACAACGGGCTCGGAACTGCAGCCAGCGGCCAGACCAAACAAGCAGAGGAGAAGGGTTAATATACGTAAGTGAGTTCTATGCATGCTTATTCATTTGTTTCAAAGGGTTGAATAGAAGACGTCAACCTATCATAGCCGACAAAAAGCTTGCAATTCCTTTTTGGCGAGCGTTAAGACCTCTTCCCTGGCGATCCTGCCGAGACGGATACTCAAGCGGTAATCGGGGCTGAAAGAGTACTTTTTGCTATCTTCAAGCAGAGCCAGAATCTGCTCCGGAGCAACTTTGGTATTGCCCGGAAAAGCAAAGACCAGGTTATGACCGTCAAACTCTGCCAGTTCAACATGTAACTGTTTCATCAGAACCCGCAACTTCATGACATCAAGTAGGAGCTCTGCCGCTTTTGGTAGTTCCCCGTAACGGTCGCGTAATTCATCCCCGGCCTGGTAGATCTCGACATCATCGCCAGCGGAAGCGAGCTTGCGATAGAGGACCAGGCGTTGATTGGGATCAGAGACATAAGACTCCGGCAGAAAAGCAGAAAGGCCGAGGCGGATTTCCGGATCGACGCTCTCTTCTCGGCTTTGCCCTTGCAGCTCCTGGATCGTCTCCTCGAGCAGCTCCGTGTACATTTCAAAACCGATAGCCGCAACCTGTCCAGCCTGTCGCGCACCGAGCAGGTCACCGGCGCCACGTAATTCAAGGTCGTGACGGGCGATACGAAAACCAGCGCCCAGCTCCGCCTGTTCCTGGAGAACTTTGAGGCGTTCACGAGCATCCCTGGTCAACAAGCCTTCACCGGGGATCATCAGGTAGGCGTAGGCGCGTTGGTGCGAACGGCCAACCCGACCACGCAACTGGTAGAGCTGCGACAAACCGAAACGATCTGCCCGGTTGACGATCATGGTGTTTGCTGAAGAGATATCTATGCCGTTTTCTATGATCGTTGTACAAACCAACAGATTGGTTCGCCCTTCAATAAAGTCGAGCATGACACTCTCCAGCTCTTTTTCCGGCATCTGCCCATGGCCGACACCAACCTTGGCCTGGGGAACCAGCTGTCGCAGGAAATCAGCCATGGCACCGATCGACTGCACCCGGTTGTGTACGAAGTAAACCTGTCCGCCACGGCGCAGTTCACGCAGAATGGCGTCACGGATCAGGTCATCATCAAAACGGGTGACATAGGTCCGGATTGCCTGTCGATCCACCGGTGGAGTATCGATAATCGACAGCTCTCGCAGGCCTGCCAGGCTCTGGTGCAGGGTTCTCGGAATCGGCGTGGCGGTCAGGGTCAGAACATCGACTTCAGCCCGCATTTTCTTCAAACGTTCCTTGTGTGTCACACCGAAGCGCTGTTCTTCATCAATGACGATCAGACCGAGGTTTTTAAAATGGACATCACGCTGCAACAGGCGATGCGTGCCGATCAGGATATCAACCTGCCCGGCAGCCGTGCGCGCAAGGGTCTTTTTCTGCTCAGCCGCAGTACGAAAGCGTGACAACATATCGACGGTCACCGGATAGTCGGCAAACCGTTGCCGGAAGGTTTCCAGATGCTGACGGGCCAGAACTGTCGTCGGCACCAGGATGGCCACCTGGCGACTGTCGAGGACCGCTTTAAAAGCCGCTCGGATTGCAACCTCGGTCTTGCCGTAGCCAACATCGCCACAGATCAGACGATCGACCGGGCGTTCGGACACCATGTCCTCGAGGACAGATTCAATCGCCTCCAGTTGGTCGGGGGTTTCTTCGTGGGGGAAGGCCGCTTCGAATTCACGAAAAAGGCCGTCCGGAGGACTGTAGCTGAAACCTTCGGCGAGCTGCCGGCGGGCCTGAACCTGCAGCAGGTCACGGGCCATCTCCTCGATCGTCGCCCGGGCCCGCAGCTTGGCTTTTTCCCAGGCGCCGCTGCCCATCTTGTCCAGTCGCGGCGAAGAGCCATCTGACAGGTACTTCTGCACCTTCTCAATACGTTCAACCGGCAGGTAAAGGCGATCTTCTCCGGCATACTCGAGATGGATAAAATCCCCCTCGACCGTACCGGTCTTTAAATGGACCAAACCGAGATAACGACCGATTCCGTAGTCGGCATGTACAACCAGGTCCGAAGCCTTCAAGTCGGCCAGAGAGGATTCAAAGACCCGTTGCCGAGGGCGCACCTTGCGATGTGTGCGCGGGCCAAAAATTTCATCGTCACAGATAACGACAAGTTTTTCATCGACCAGTCTGAAACCACTGTCCAGCAGACCTGTCGTGATGGTAATCCCTTCTGCAAAGACACGCCCCGCCAGAAGTTCCGGCTCCCAGCCAAGGGGCAAGTCGCTCGGCGCCAGAAGATCGAGTAACCGCTCCGCCTGACCGCGCTGGTGACAAACAATCAGCACTCTCCAGCCGTCATTCTGCCAATCCCGCAATTTTTCAACAAGAGGAGCAAGACTGCCGTCATGGGCGGCGTGATCAGGTCGCAGATCCGTATTGCCCAGAACCGGAACACGGTAAACCGGGTGCTCCTCTTCAAGGTGATAAACCTGCAGCGAGGCCAGGTCAATACGCGGCCCCTGATTGAAGCGTGCATCCAGCTCTTGTCCGGTAAGATAAAACTCCTGTGCCGGAACATAGGGTTCGGAGTTGCTCTGCGAGCGTTTTTCACCACTTCTTATGGCTTCACAAAATTCGTCGGCAGCAGTGATGATTGCAGCAGGGTCAAGCATCAGCCAGCAATAGCGCCCCAGATAATCAAAAAGAGTATCAAGAGACTCGTAATTGAGCGGCAGAAGGTTCTCCCGGCCGGGGCCAAGCAAACCTTCGCGCACTTCATCCAGAATTGCTTCGCGCTGGGCACGGGGAATCTCCAGATCGTCGCAGCGCTCCTTGCAACGCCGAGTAAAGGTCTCCAGATGACGTCCGGCCAGAATCATTTCCCGGGCCGGCGCCAGCTCAAGGCGTACCAGATGCTGATCACCGGAACGTTGGCTGGCAGGGTCAAAACTACGAATCTCCTCAAGCTCATCGCCGAAGAATGCCAAACGTACCGGCTGTTCAAGCATCGGCGGGAAAAGGTCTACCAGGTCACCACGCACGGCAAAGCTGCCGCGATCCTCAACCAGGGTGACCCGCTGATAACCGAGCGAAGCCAGCCCGTGCAAAAGGACGTCGCGCGGCATCTCGTCGCCGACTTCAAGCTGCAGGCGCAGAGAATCGAGAACCTCGCGGGGCAGGATCTTCTGCTGCAAGGCTTTGACCGTTGTGACTATGGCCTTGCCGCGGCCGTTGGCGAGAGCGGCGAGAGTAGCTAAACGGGTAGCTTCGATTTCAGGGTGAGGGCTTAAAGGAGCGTAAGGTTCGGTTTCCCAGTGTGGGAAGAAGAGAATATCGGCCTGACGGCCATGAAAAAAGCTCAGCGCCCGGTAAAACCGCTGGGCTTCAGCCTGATCGGAGGCCACGATCAAGAGAGCTTCTGCGCTCTCTTTGCGGGCTAACAGACCGGCGGCAAACCAGGCGTCGCTGCTGCCGTTGAGGCCAAGAATTTCGCTGCGTCCGAACACACCGGAGGCGAAAGGATGCTGAAGGCCAGCAAGGCTGCTGTGCTGAAAGCGGGGTTCAGTCGGTTCTGACATGTTGGCACCCGACAAAGACCATCATTCTGTCTTCATCTTTCACGCCTGAATCCGTAGCAAAAGAGCGGAGAACAGGGACTAAGGGAATCAATCACGTGGAACGGCCAGCATCCGGTCCAGGGTAATTTTAGCTGGGATTCTGACCTCTTCCGGGACCGTTACCCGGGGGCTCATGGTCTGCAAAGCTTTGAGAATATCCTCGATAGAGGTCAGCTTCATGTTTGGACAGATAAGACGCGTGGTCGGCAGGATAAATTCTTTGTCGGGATTCTCCTTGCGCAAGCGGTAGAGAATGCCCGCTTCGGTACCGACGATGAATTGTTTAGCTGGATTTTCCGAGGCGAAGGTGTACATACCGCTGGTGGAGCAGATATGATCGGCCTGAGCCAACACCTCTGGAGGACATTCGGGGTGTGCCATAAAGAGGGCGTCTGGATAATCAGTCTTAATCGCCTCAACATCGGCAACCGTAAAGCGCTCGTGAGTCGGGCAGTAACCATCCCAGAAGTAACAGGTTTTATCCACTTGATCGGCAATGTAACGGCCCAGATTACGATCTGGAGCAAGAATGACTTCTTTGTCGGCAAGAGAGGCAACAACATTGACGGCGTTAGAACTTGTACAACAGATATCGCTCTCTGCTTTCACAGCAGCACTTGAGTTGACATAGGTCACCACGGGTACGCCGGGATACTTGCTTTTGAATTCACGCAAGCCCTCTGCCGTAATCATGTCGGCCATCGGACAACCAGCATCAAGGCGCGGTAGCAGAACCGTCTTTTCCGGTGCCAGGATGGCAGCACTTTCTGCCATAAAGTGAACACCACAGAAGACGATCACTGACTTGTCGGTGCGGGCGGCCTCCATCGACAGGGCGAGAGAATCCCCTGTAATATGTGCCAGTTCCTGAATTTCATCGCGTTGATAATTATGGGCCAGGATCAGAGCATCGCGCTCGTCAGCCAGGCGGAGGATTTCTTTTATGATATCATTTTGATTCATGATACAACCATTTCCTTGCTGAAAGATTGCCGTATACTAGTGTAAAAACCTTGATATGTCAAACGCTTATAGCCGTCTCAGCACCCTTGACAGGGCCTCTGTTTGCCGGTATTCTCAGCTCACTTTTTCAACCCCGCTTACGGTGATTATATATGTTTGGTATAGGTTTTCCTGAACTCCTCATGATCATGGCTATTGCTCTGATCGTGCTCGGACCGAAACGTCTCCCCGATATTGCCAGAGCCCTCGGTCGTGGCCTTTCGGAATTCAAACGCGCCTCCGACGAACTGAAACAGACCTTCGAGGCCGAAGTCCGTAGTCATGACACCGAGCAGCAAACGCCTCCACCGGTCAAGCTGACTCCTCCCGGAGCGATGCAGAGCCCTTATCCTGACGAGGCCAACGCTGGCGACCCAGAGCCTTCCGTCGACCCGGAACCTGTTGTCGACAAACCATCGGTAGAAACAGCAACAGTTGAAACCGCGAAGAAGGGCGAGGACTCCCGGAATGAGTGATCAACAGATGCCGTTGACCACTCACCTTGAGGAGTTACGCCGCAAGCTGATTATTGCCGGCGTTTCCTGGCTGGTGGCCTTTCTGATCTGCTATTCATTTTCAGAACAACTCTTCAACCTGATTGCCGGCCCGGTTCGCCAGGCATTACCGGAGGGGACCTCGCTGGTCTTCATCACGGCAACCGAGCCCTTCTTTACCTACTTGAAGATCGGTGCCCTGGCCGGTCTGCTGGTCTCCATGCCAGTGATCTTCTGGCAAATCTGGTCCTTTATCGCACCGGGCCTTTATAAAAACGAGAAGCGCTACATTTTCCCCTTTGTGCTGGCAAGCTCTTTCTGCTTCGCCTGTGGCGCTTTTTTCGGCTTCAATTTCGTATTCCCCATGGCTTTCAAGGTGCTTATCGAGTTCGGCACCGGCGGTGGTGAAATCAGCGCCATGCTTTCTATGGGCTCCTACCTCTCCTTGTCGAGCAAACTCCTGCTTGCCTTCGGATTGGTTTTTGAGCTGCCGGTGGTGATTTTCTTTCTGGCCCGCATGGGCATCGTTGACCACAAGTTCCTCGCCCGTAATCGCAAGTTCGCCCTCCTTGCTGCGTTCCTGACCGGTGCCATGCTTACGCCACCGGATGTCTTTTCACAAACAGCCCTGGCCCTGCCCTTTATCATCCTCTATGAAATCGGTATTATCATCGCACGTCTCTTCGGCAAACGTCGTGAAACTGATGACGAAGCAGACCAAAAAACCGAGGCGTAACGACCCTGCTCCGTTTAAAAAAAACAAAAGGCGACCCCGCAATAATAGAGCAGGGCCGCCTTTTTCATTGAAACAACAAAGAAGAGTTACTTGGCTACTTTTCCCAGTTCCGCATCAATCATCTGCTTGAAACCTTTAATACTACGATCTTTCAACTGGCGTCCGTTGATATACGCAGCAGGTGTCCCTCGAACGCCTGCTTTAGCCCCTAGCTGCATATCGATGTTCACTTCCTGGAGAAGAGCAGGGTTCACAATATCCTGATCAAAACGCGCCATATCGAGGCCTACAGCTTCGGCCAGCTCTCGGATTTTTGCATCATTCAACTTGTTGTAATTGGCAAACAGCTGATCATGTAAAGGCCAGAATTTGCCTTGGTTGCGCGCGGCAATACTGGCAACGGCGGCCTTCTGAGCAAACTTATGCATACTCAGAGGAAAATGCTTGAACACCACCTTGACCTGCTTGGGATAAGCCGCCATCACCTGGTTCAAAGTCGGCACCAGTTTGGCGCAGTAGGGGCACTGGAAATCGTCAAAGAGGATAATGGTTACCGGAGCATTCGCATCCCCCTTTACAGCGGACGTACCAACCGGCAGCTTCTGGACATAAGCAAGGGTGAGAATCTGTAATTCGTTGCTTTTACTGTTACCCAGGTAAAGCGTCTGCCCGTCCGGGGAAACTTCCAGGCTGGTGACACCGGCTCCAACCTTGAAGAGATCCTGTGGCTGACCGTCAGCAGAGAAAATCTGGACCTCTCCCGTTTCAAGGAGAACAAAGACACGCCCGTCACTGACGCTCTGGGCAACATCGACCGGTTGCTTACCCAGGGGGTGACGTTTGACCAGATTTTTTTCGAGTTCCGCACAAACCGAGCCGGCCGTTAACAGCAGACCGAGCAACAAGATCAAAATACGACTTACACCTGACATGAGTGATACCCTCTCGTTGTTGAATTTTCGATAACACGATCTATTGTCGTGCGCTCCTGATCCTTTAAGTAAACCCTATAATTACCCCCAGCAGGGGGCTATGTCAATCGCATCAGATGACAAGCCTTGACAATCGCCCTTTGCATCGGCATAACTTGAAACTCTATGATGACTCCAGCTCTTGCCATTCATAACCTCTCTAAAGAGTTCGACGGTGCCATCGCCGTCAACGACATCTCGTTTACGATCGAACCCGGAGAAATATTCGGTCTGCTCGGTCCTAACGGTGCCGGTAAAAGCACGACCATCAACATGATCGGTGGTGTCTCGCGCATCGGCAGCGGTTCCATCGAAATCTTCGGTGCAGACAACCAGAAGGACTACCGCACCACCCGGCGCATGGTTGGCGTTATGCATCAGGAAATCGTCATCGACAATTTCTTCACCATCGACCAAGCCCTGAGACTGCACGCAGGCTATTACGGCTTTCGTGATGATGAAGCCTGGCGGCTGCAATTAATCGACCGCCTGGGTCTTAAACCACACCTGCACAAGGTGATGATTAAACTCTCCGGAGGGATGAAGCGCCGTTTCATGATCGCTAAAGCGCTGATTCACAAGCCCCGGCTGCTCATCCTTGATGAACCGACCGCCGGTGTCGACGTGGAACTTCGCCACACACTCTGGGATTTTGTGCGTGAGATCAACCAGCAGGGTACGACCATCCTCCTGACCACACATTACCTGGAAGAGGCCGAACAGATGTGCGATCGCCTCGCCATCATGAACCACGGCAAGGTCATCGCGCTCGAATCAACCGAGACCCTGCTACAGGAACTCGGCACTCGCACGATCATCGTTCACCTGCAGGAGCCGATTACGCAAGTACCCGAAAACCTCTGTTGCCAAGCCACAGACCTCGACAAATCGGGCACTCTTTTGCAATTAACCTTGTCGGCCAATCAGCCGACCGGCGACCTGTTGCAACGACTCTGTGAGATCGGCCTGTCAATCGCCGATATCGAAACCAGAAGTGCCGGGCTCGAAGAAATTTTTCTGCAAATGACCAAGGCGGGCAGGGTAGAGCCATGAATCAACAGAACGACATCGAATACCACTCCTGGCTGCCTTTTTACACTCTGCTGAAAAAGGAAATTCGCCGTTTCCTACGCGTTGCATCCCAGACCCTGGTCACCCCGGTAATCACCGCTTCGCTTTATCTCTTTATCTTCGGAGCAACCCTCGGTGAACGCATCAGCGTACTCGAAGGTTTCAGTTATGCCCAGTTTGTCATCCCGGGCCTGATCCTGATGGGCATCATCAATAACTCTTTCTCCAACGTGGCCTCCTCGCTCTTCATGTCGCGCTACCTTGGCAGCATAGTCGACCTTCTGGTCACACCAGTCACCCCGACCCAGTTCATCATGGCTTACACCCTGGCCGCCATGTTGCGCGGGCTGGCTGTAGGCCTTGTGGTCTGGCTGATCTCCTGTCTTTTTGCCACGCTGCCCTGGGCGCACCCTTTTGCCGCGATCGCCATGGCTTGCCTCGCCAGCTTCCTCTTTGCCCAGTTCGGCATTATCGCTGCGATCCACGCAGACAACTTCGATACGCTGTCGATGTACACCAACTTTATCATTCTGCCCCTGATCTATCTCGGCGGCGTTTTTTACCCGATCTCCATCTTGCCACCACTCTGGGCCAAGCTTTCTCACCTCAACCCGCTTTTCTACCTGATAGACGGTTTCCGTTATGCAATTCTCGGCGTCGGCGACCTCTCTTTTGTCGTCTCTTTCTGCACGGTTACAGCAATGGCACTGGGACTTTTTGCCTGGGCTGCCATCCTGATTGCGCGCAGTTATCGTTTGCGGAACTGACACAAACTTCTTTACTTCTGGTTGATCCCCTTTGTACCAACAGAAAGAGGGCCCGTCCATTCAGACGGGCCCTCTTTATTCTCCTAATATCACGCGATTGCCTGCAGCAATTTTTCTGTTTCTACGCTGACTCCACATTATTTGCGGCAGTTTCAGCTTCAGACATACTCTGAATCAGAACTCCGGCACCGATGGTTGCAGCATGCCGTACCAGGCTATCTGCACGTTCTCCGTCACGATTTTTAAAGGCTTCGATCATATTGCGGTGCTCTTCCACCGATATTTCCATACGGCCGGGCTGTGAAAGAGAGGCCAGGCGCAGACGCTTGAACCTCATCACCAGCTGGTTAATCATTTCGTAAAGCTTATCGTTACCAGCCGCCTTGATAAAGAGATCGTGAAACTCATTATGCACACGGAAAAATCTCTTGACGTCACCATCCGCGGCGACCTTCTTAAGCCGTTCATTAATTGATTCGAGCCGATCGATGTCTTTCTCGGTCAGTTTTTCTGCGGCCATCTTCGCAGCAAAACCTTCAAGGAGGATCTTGATCGCATAAAACTCTTCAATATCCCGCTCTGACAAGGACGCAACAACGGCTCCCTTGCGTGGAATCACCTCAAGATAGCCCTCAGATTCAAGCTGCCGAAAAGCCTCCCTGATCGGGGTACGACTGATGCCGAAACGTTCCGCCAGCTCAGGCTCCGAGACGCGTTCGCCTGGTTTCATAGTTCCCTTGAGGATAGCATCCCGGATCATCTCCAGGATTTTTTCTCTTAGGGTCTGATGTCTTTCAATTGGTTTTTTGCGCAAGAGAAACTCCGTTCTATTAAGTTCAACGAATTGTATACAGTATACACTCAATGTCAAGCTCTTTCTCTTTCACAAGCAATGCTAAGCCACTTAACTGCTTGCCTTTTATTCTATGCATGATTATCATCCCATAAGTTTTCCTTGAGGTTAAAGTATGGACCCGATAAGACATCTACGCTTCTCTATCGCCGCTCTTGTTTTGATCATCGCTATCGGCACTTGTGGTTATTCCATGGTCGAAGACTGGTCGCTCTTCGATTCCCTCTACATGACCGTCATTACCCTGGCAACTGTCGGCTTCAAAGAGGTTCAGCCCTTATCAGATCACGGCAAATTATTCACCATCGTTCTGATTATCAGCGGTACAGGCATGATCGCCTACACCCTCAGTAGCCTGCTTCAATTTACCCTTGAAGGCCAGCTTCGAAAAATCCTCGGGAGGAAAAAATTGGAAAGCCGTATCAGCAAACTCAGTGATCATTACATCATCTGCGGTTTTGGCCGCATCGGCCACCTGATCTGCCGCGAATTTCACTCCCGTCCCTTACCCTTTGTCGTTGTGGAAAAAGATCCCCAGTTGGTCGAACGACTTGCTCGTAGCGACTATATTTATGTTGAGGGCGACGCAACCGATGATGAAACCTTGCAGTCGGCAGGCATTGATCGCGCCAAAGGGCTGATTACTGCCGTCACCTCTGATACTGACAACGTCTATATCACCCTGACAGCTCGAGGCCTCAACCCCAAGTTGTTTATTCTGGCCAGGGCGAGCGCGGAGGGGTCCGAAAAGAAACTGATGCGTGCCGGAGCGAGCAAGGTTATTTCTCCCTACACCATTGGCGCCAGTCGTATGGCACAGGCGATTTTACGCCCATCGGTCGTTGATTTTATCGAGATAGCTACGGCCAGCGAAAACCTTGAGCTGCAGATCGAGGAAATCACCATTCATCCAAGTTCTGAAATTGCTGGTAAGTCTCTCGTTGACTCAGGGATCAAGCAGAGTATGGGTATCATCATTGTTGGCATCAAACTTACCGATAATGAAATGACCTTTAACCCACCTCCTTACACCATAATCGAACCCAATTCCGTGTTGATTACACTTGGTGAGCGGCCCGCAATCGATAAGTTGGAAAGGATAGCCGGAGGCTTTCAGCAGTGAGCCAACCTCTCCTTGGAGCCCATATCCCCTGGGCACAGATCGAAACCTATCTGGATCTGGTCCTTGAGCTTGAACTCGCTCCGGAAATTGCCATCAAGGGCCCCGAGTTCGACACTCTGGACGAAAGCCTGCTCGATCAGGCGAGTCGAAAACTTGCTGCAACTCAGATCAGACCAACCTTGCATGCTCCCTTTTTCGATCTCAACCCCGGCGCCCTCGATCCACTTATCCGCCAGGCAACCATGCAACGGCTTACCCAGGCTCTTACTGCTGCCGGCCGGCTTAACGCTCACCTGATGGTTATTCATCCGGGTGTCGATAAGTGGCGTTACCCGAACCTCGAACAAGTTTGGTTGGCCCAGGCAAAGGAGTTCTTGCTACCGCTTATTGACCTGGCCGCAGAATGCGGATGTCGCTTGGCCATTGAGAACATCTACGAAGAAGCGCCTGACCTGCTCGTACAACTTGTGAATGAAATTGATTCAGAATGGTTTGGTCACTGCTTTGACGTCGGGCATTGGCACCTGTTCAGTAAAACCAACATGACAGATTGGCTCGATGCGATTGGCCCACGCCTTCTGCACCTGCACCTGCACGACAATCACGGCGTAGCGGACGAACATCTGCCGGTAGGTGAGGGCACAATTGACTTCTCGCCGCTACAGAACAAACTGCGCAGCATGTCGGCTCTTCCCAGCATGACCCTCGAAGCGCACAGTGCAGAGCACCTCAACCGCTCGTTACAGCAGGTCAACAAGCTGCTCGCAGTCTAAAGCCAACACCAGCGCGCTTAACTTGGTCCGTTAAATCCTTCTAGCCTATAAACGTGGAGAGTCCTTTGCCCATAGAAACATTATTAATAATACTTTTTGCCGCGATTATTTGCGTGGCCTCTTATCTGGCCGCTGGTAGTATTTACGATTTTCACTACAAACTTAAAACAGATGGCAATCTCCTGTCTAAAGTTATCACCGGCGACCGTAAAAAACTCGACAGTAAAGATCAGTGGGTCAAACGATACAGATTAAAAGTATTGATCCTTCTGTCTTTGGTTGTTGCCGTCACAATATTTAGTTTTTTTGATATTTAAGCGATGAAGGGTTTAACCAAACGCTAAAGCGGACGGGGTGATACATCGGTGGTTCGTGTAAAGGTTTCTAAACTCTTGAAACGAACCAACTCCAGCCCGCTTGGCTTGGTCCGTTAGCTTTCCAAAAAACCGGAACTCACTAGAATACTTGAGGTTTGTTGGATTTATAAATATGCTTTTTAAATTATTATCACTTTTTACTGCAGGTTTTTTTGGGGGCATTCTTAACTCGATCGCCGGAGGTGGAAGTTTCATAACCTTTCCTGCACTGCTCTTTTTTGGGGTACCTACGATTAGTGCCAATGCAACAAATACTTTTGCATCCTGTGCTGGTTATTTAAGCGGCGCTTATGCGTTCCGAAAAGATCTATACGAGCACAAGAGAGAATTACCGCTCATTATTCTGATTAGCCTAACGGGGGGTATCGCTGGCGCCTTAATACTTCTTCAGACCCCAGAATCCATATTTCGTGAAATCATTCCCTGGCTACTATTATTTGCAACGCTACTTTTTATCTTCGGCGGGAAACTTAATAGTACATTTAAACAATTTGCTTCATATCACCAACATGCTTCAATTATCGGCCGTTTATTGCTGATTCTCCTGCTGCTAGGGATATGTATCTATGGTGGGTTTTTTAATGCTGGTTTGGGGGTAATTGTTCTCAGCTATCTGGCTCTGGCAGGTTATTCGAACATTAACACTATGAATGGTCTGAAACTCCTTGTGTCATCAGCTATATCGCTAATCGCGATTGTTCTATTTATTTACAATGGAGTCATTGCATGGCAGGAAGGCATTAGCGTTTTACTTGGTACATTAGTGGGTGGGTATGTTGCCGCTCATGTTTCCCGAAAGCTCTCTCAAAAACAGATAAGATCTTTTATTGTTATGGTTAGTTGTGGAACTACTTTTTACTTCTTTATTGAAATGTACTTCACATAAATAAAAAAAAGGTTTATTGACCGGGCAAATTAAAACACAAGAGCAAGCTAGTTCGCACAATTAGGGCAAAAACAGCTAACAAATTAATCAACGCCGACGGAAAACGCAAAAAACAAAAAATTCGGAAGCTTGCTCAAAAAAGGGCTTCCATATTTGCTTCACAATCAACGTTTTTTTGTTTTACGTGGCGCAACAAGGGTTTTCCTGCTGCGCGTCTCTAGGGGGCCATAAGGTGCCTTTCCTGCACTCCCCTGTTAAGACGTTACATTTCATAATCCGGGCAGCGACCAGGACAGTAATTAATCTCTAAAATCACACATCGACAGGCATAAACGAAAAAGGGCGACTCAAATGAGTCGCCCTTTATTCTTTATTTCAATTTAGCATCAGTGGACTTTCTTACTCGCCACCTGAACACGAATCAGCGCTCGTTCCAGAGCACACTCCATGATCTTAAACTCTTTGTCTTCGCTGGTAAGCTTTTTGAGTGCTTCCTCTGCGCGACTGAGAGCTGCCTTGGCACGTTCCACGTCAATCTGATCAGCCGGCTCTGCTGTTTCAACCAGCACGGTCATGACGTTATCTTCAACTTCGACATAGCCCCAGTTGACAGCGACGTGAAAGGTTTCGCCGTCTTTCTTGTAGGTTAATTCGCCAACCTTCAAGGTCGTCAGCAGGGACGTATGGTCGGGAAGCACACCAAACTCGCCGATAGCGCCGGGAGCGGTGACTTCATCAACCTCTTCCGACAACACACGCTTGTAAGGTGTCACCATTTCCAATTTAAGCTTTTCTGCCATGCCAATTTATTCCTTTATGCCGGAACTTATCTGATTAAGCCGCCATTTCCTTGGCTTTTTCCAGGGCTTCTTCAATTGTACCAACAAACAGTCTGTTTGTCATCTTCGGAGAGCTCGTCCATACCGAGGATCGCGATGATATCCTGCAAGTCTTTATAGCGCTGCAGTACGTACTGAACGTCACGTGCACACTTGTAATGCTCATCACCGATAACCTGTGGATCGAGGATACGGCTGGTGGAGTCGAGTGGGTCAACCGCAGGGTAGATACCGAGCTCGGCGATTTGACGAGAAAGAACCGTCGTGGCGTCGAGGTGGGCAAAAGCCGTTGCAGGTGCAGGGTCAGTCAAGTCATCGGCAGGGACATAGATGGCCTGAACCGAAGTGATCGAACCTTTACTGGTTGTGGTGATACGTTCCTGAAGCTCACCCATCTCGGTGGCCAGGGTAGGCTGATAACCAACCGCTGAAGGGATACGGCCAAGCAACGCCGAAACCTCAGAACCTGCCTGGGTGAAACGGAAGATATTGTCAACGAAGAGCAGAACGTCCTGTCCTTCTTCATCACGAAAGTATTCAGCAACCGTCAGAGCCGAAAGAGCAACACGAGCACGGGCTCCTGGAGGCTCATTCATCTGGCCGTAGACCAGAGCAGCTTTATCGAGAACGCCGGAATCCTTCATCTCGTGCCAGAGGTCGTTGCCCTCACGGGTACGCTCACCAACACCGGCGAAGACCGAGTAACCGCCGTGTTGCTTAGCGATGTTGTTGATCAGTTCCATAATCAGAACCGTCTTGCCAACACCGGCGCCGCCGAACAGGCCGATCTTACCACCACGGGCATAAGGAGCGAGCAAATCAACAACCTTGATGCCTGTTTCGAAAGCTTCAACCTTGGTTGACTGTTCAATGAACTCAGGAGAGGGACGGTGAATGCCCCATTCTGTCTCGTTGCCAATCGGACCAGCTTGATCAATCGGCTCGCCGACCACGTTCATGATACGACCGAGGGTCTTGGGACCAACCGGCACAACAATCTGTTTGCCAGTATCCATTGCATCCTGACCGCGAACCAGACCGTCGGTAGCGTCCATAGCGATCGTACGTACTGTATTTTCACCAAGATGCTGGGCAACTTCCAGAACCAGGTTCCACTCCCGATCATCAACCGACGGGTTGGTCACCTTAAGTGCGTGGTAGATCTGCGGAAGCTTGCCGGCTTCGAATTCGACGTCGACAACCGGGCCGATGACCTGTGTGATGCGTCCTGTATTCATGATGAATCGTTCCTCCGTTCAGCCCTCCCGGGTTGCGGGTGGGGTGTTCGTATATAATTCGCTGTAAATTAAGACTTAATTGATTCCGCACCGGAGATGATCTCCAGCAGTTCCTTGGTAATAGAAGCCTGACGTGCGCGGTTATACTGCAGGGTCAGTTTGCCGATCATTTCCGAAGCGTTCTTGCTGGCACTATCCATAGCTGTCATCCGGGCACCGTGCTCAGAAGCAGCGGATTCAAGCAATGACCGAAAAATCTGTACTTCGATATTCTTGGGCAGGATTTGATCCAAAACCTCTGTAGCGTTCGGCTCGTAGATATAATCCGTCACCAAAGCACCTTCATCCACTTCTTTCGGTACGATCGGCAACAGTTGCTTAACCGTCTGCACCTGGGTCATTACACTTTGGAAAGCGTTGTAAACCAGAAAAACGCTGTCGTAATCACCGCTACGGTAGAGCTCGATGACTTCTTGACCAAGCAGGGCGCCAGTCGGGTAGCTCACCTGACCAGTACCAACAAGGTTTTCATGAACCTTGGTGATATTCATACCGGCGCGGCGCTTGAGGTAATCGTTACCCTTACGGCCAACGATCAAAAGCTCGTAACTCTCAAAACCCTCTCGCTTTTCACGGATGAACCGTTCAGCGGCCTTGGAGATATTGGCGTTGAAGCCACCACAAAGACCACGGTCTCCAGTGATCAGAACAATCAGAGCCTTACCTTTGCCTCGTTCTGCCAACAAAGGATGGCTATCAGCGTCTTCACGCAAAGCCAGGCTGGAGAGTACGTCAGCCATCTTGTCTGCGTAGGGACGAGCCGCTACAACAGCCTCTTGAGCACGTCGCAGTTTGGCCGCCGAAACCATTTTCATGGCCTTGGTGATCTGCTGGGTGTTCTTGACCGTGCCTATTCGTTTTTTAATGTCTTTAAGACTTGCCATCTCTTCTTACCCGATCGTTGCGTTATTAAGCGACAAACTGGCCCTTGAATTCATCGAGCGCGGCTTTAATCTTGCCTTCCAACTCGTCATCGATAGCTTTCTTTTCAGCAAGCGTAGAGAGTACGTCAGCGTAGCTGCTTTCCATGAAGGAAATCATTTCACTTTCGTAACGCTGGACATCGGTCGTTGCATACTCATCGACATAGCCATTGTTAACAGCGAAGATCGCCACAACCTGCTTCTCTACCGGCAGAGGCACATACTGGCCCTGCTTGAGGATCTCTACCAGACGTGCTCCACGATTCAACTGACGCTGGGTCGCAGCATCAAGGTCAGAACCGAACTGGGCGAATGCTGCCATCTCACGATAAGAAGCAAGAGCCAGACGCAGAGTACCTGCGACCTGCTTCATCGCCTTGACCTGGGCAGAACCACCAACACGTGAAACCGAGAGGCCAACGTTGATCGCCGGACGTACACCCGAGAAGAACAGGTCGGTTTCGAGGAAGATCTGACCATCAGTAATCGAGATAACGTTGGTCGGGATATAAGCAGACACGTCACCGGCCTGGGTTTCAATGATCGGCAAGGCGGTCAGAGAACCAGCACCTTCTGCATCATTGAGCTTGCAAGCACGCTCGAGCAGACGACTATGGAGATAGAAAACGTCACCAGGGTAAGCTTCGCGGCCCGGCGGACGACGCAACAACAACGAGAGCTGACGATAAGCAACAGCCTGCTTGGAGAGATCATCATAAATGATCAGAGCGTGCTTACCGCTATCGCGGAAGAACTCGCCCATGGTAACACCGGTGTATGGGGAGATGAACTGCATTGGCGCCGGCTCGGAAGCTGAGGCGGAAACGACAATGGTGTAATCCATGGCGCCAGCCTTCTTGAGCTTATCGACAACCTGTGCCACCGTCGAGCGCTTCTGGCCGATGGCGACATAGATGCAGATCATGTTCTGACCTTTTTGGTTGATAATGGCGTCGATCGCAACCGCGGTCTTGCCGGTCTGACGGTCACCAATGATCAACTCACGCTGGCCACGACCGATAGGAACCATCGCGTCGATCGCCTTGAGACCGGTCTGCATCGGCTCATGAACCGATTTACGTTCCACGATGCCTGGTGCTTTGATTTCGACCTTGCTGTAAGTGTCAGTCTCAATTGGGCCCTGACCATCGATCGGAATACCGATACCATTCACAACGCGGCCAATCAGTGCTTCGCCGACCGGAACCTGAACGATGCGTTCAGTCCGCTTGACGATGTCACCTTCCTTGATATGCTCGGCATCACCGAGAATCGCGGCACCAACGTTGTCTTCCTCGAGGTTGAGGACCATTCCCATGGTGTTTCCTGGAAACTCCAGCAACTCACCAGCCATTGCCTTGTCTAAGCCATGGATACGTGCGATACCGTCACTCGCGGAGATAATGGTTCCTGTTTCGCTGACCTCGACTTCACGTCCGAAGTTTTCGATCTGTTTCTTGATAATTGCGCTGATTTCTTCTGCTTTGATTTGCATTATTGCGACCTCATCACCCTGTTTGTTAAGGATTCTTCAAGGATTCTTCGATTCGTTTAAGTTGAGTTTTGACGCTGCCATCGAAAAGGCGACCGCCAATTTCCGCTTGTAAGCCACCGATCAGATCAGGATCAACTTCAACAGTTAAGGCAATCTGCTTACCGGTCTGTTTTTCAAGACTGGAAGCGATCGCCTGCTGCTGAACATCATCCAGTTCCGTAGCAGATGTAATTTTAGCGCTCAGGATACCGGACAACTCGTCCGCCTGGCGTCGATAACTTTCTTCGATCTGGTTAAGGAAGCAAAGGCGTCCCTTGCTCAGGAGAAGGCCGAGAAACTTGACCATTCCTTCTGACAACTCAAGGGCCTTGTAGACTTCGGCCAGCATGGCCTGCTTCTTGTCCAGGGCCAGGGTGGGGTTGTCGAGCAATTGGCTTAACAACTCTTCCTGAGACAGAATTTCCTTAACTTTGGCCAATTCATCGGCATAGGCCTCAACGGCCTTTTCTTCTACGCCGATTTCAACCAATGCCTTGGCGTATCGTCTGGTTAGGGCACTGACACTCAATGGAGTTCTCCCACTTTTTGCATATATTCATCGACCAAACGTTTCTGGTCATCTGCAGAAACCTGCTTTATCAGCATGTCTTTTGCAAGTTCCACAGCCAGGCTTGCAGCTTCTTCACGCAATTCAGTGCGGGCCTTGGTAACAACACCGGCAGCCTTGTTCTCTGCTTCCTGTTCAACATTGATTGCCAACTCTTTGGCTGCAGCAATAATCTTGTCACGCTCTAATTCACCTTCACGACGAATCGAGTCGGTAATAGTGGCAATCTCTTCGGTTGCCTTAGCCAACTTCTCACTGTATTCGAGATGCTTGGCTTCAGCAGCTTCCTTGGCAGCCTGAGCATCGGCGAGAGTTTTCTCGATCTCCTCGGTGCGGCCTTTAAGACCCTTACGGATCGGCTTGGTTACAAAATAGGCCACCAGTCCAACTAACAAGGCAAAGTTAAAGCAACGGTAGGCAAAGTCCTTTAAAATGACACCACTATCAGCATGACCACCGCCACCACTGGCAAGAACGACTGCTGGCAAGAGCACCAGGCCGCTTATAATCGTTAACTGGATCAGGGAGGAGATAAGGTTTGTGTTAGCTTTTTTCATCAAACAGCCCTCCCGAGTACCTTGCCGGCGATTTCTTTAGCCAGAGCTTCGGTTTCACCACGCAGGGCCTTACGAGCAGAGTTGGCTTCATCCTGGATTTGCGCAGTAATAGTCTGCAGCCTTTCAGCAGCACAGCGATTCGCTTCACCTAGGATTCGGACTTCTTCTTCCTGGCCTGTCTTACGCAGCGCAGCGCGTTCCTGGCCGCCCTGTTGACGGGCTTCCTGAAGCTGTGCATCGTAGCGTGCAATTTGTGCCTGTACCTGCTCATCAATATCCTGAACCTTGGCCTTGGAGCCCTCAATGGTTTCTTTGCGAGCCTTAAGTGCAGCACGCAAAGGCTTGAAGAGCAGTGCATTCAGCACAACCATAAGAATCATGAAATTGACAAACTGCAGGACCAGTGTCCCGTCTAGCTCGATCACTGTCTTACCTCATTAAGTTCGCACCTTAAATAATTCAAGGTACATCGGTATACTGTATACAAAATTAGAAGCGTCTAAAAAGCTTCAATCTGGGGTCTCAAAGCAGAGGACTTCTATCATAGCACCTATGCCTTGTCAAGATTCTTTTCGTAAAACATCGTCACAAAAAGAGCCTCTCCCGTCATACGCTCCAAGGATGGTAAGTGCTACTTCTTGGCACCAACCTCAACGGGTTTGCTTCCTGCCGCATTTTCACCGTTGCTCATTGTAATCGTGCCGTTCAGCGACACGCCTTCTTCTACCGAAATAGAGGGAGTCTCAATGGTACCATCGACCTTAGCCGGAGAGCGGAGCTCAACCCTTGTTTTGGCTTTAACATTGCCTTTGAAATTACCACTCAGAATCAAGGTTCCAACCTGGATATCGGCTTGAACATCTGCACTTTCACCAACAATGAGGGTGTCGTGTGACGTCACCTCTCCACGAAAGGCACCATCCAAACGGACAATCTCGTTGAACACCAACTTGCCTTCAAATTGGCTACCAGGTCCCAAAAAAGCCTTGATATCACTCTTTTCGATCGGAGTTTCTTTGCGCATGGGTTCTTTTTCCCTCTTGTTGAACATCGCTTAATTTTCCTAGTGTCGTGTCAATAATGAAATGACGTAAAGACAACGCCGTAATTTTTTCTGCCAGCAAGGCATGTCTTGAGTCACATAGTTGTAAGACATAACGAAGCAGGCGCGGAAAAGAACAAGTTGGATGCGGTAGTTTGTCGTTGACGCGGCACTATGTTTCTATAGTGAGTCTACTAAAAGCCTCTTTAGACTATCGACCCTCAAAAATATCAAGTAACCGCTCGAGCTCGTCTAGCGAATAATAGCTGATCTCTATCTTACCGCCCTTACCACCGCGGGCTTGAGGAAGAATCTTCACCTTGGTGCCGAGGCTGCGTTGGAGACGGGCGGTCAGATCAAGCACTTCAGGATCGACTTGGCTCTTGCGTGCAACCGCTTTAGTCGCGCCACCCTTGAGCTTTTTAACCAAGGCTTCGGTCTGACGTACGGAAAACTGCTTCTTGACCACCTGATCACGGACTTCCTTAATGCGGGCAGCGCTTTCCAGCGCCAGCATGGCCCGGGCATGACCCATGCTCAACTGACCAGAAACAACATCCTGCTGGATCGTCTCCGGCAAACGCAGCAGGCGCAGGGAGTTCGCGACAGTAGGCCGTTCACGACCAACCCGGCGGGCCACTTCTTCCTGTGACAAATCAGAGGAGCTCATCAGGTAACGATAGGCCTCGGCCTCCTCGATCGGGTTGAGGTCTTCGCGCTGGATATTCTCAATCAAGGCCATCTCCATAGCCCAGTCTTCAGAAACATCCTGAATAACAACCGGAACTTCTTTGAGGCCAGCTTTTTGTGAAGCTCGCCAGCGACGTTCTCCGGCGATGATCTGATAATGATCCCCTGCGTGACGGACAACCAGGGGTTGGATCACCCCTTTTTCACGAATCGATGCAACCAGTTCCGCCATTTTGGCGTCATTAAAGGTTTTACGGGGTTGCTGTTGATGCGGCTTGAGTTCTTCGACGGGGCAGACGAAATATTTGTGTCGACCATCCTGGGAAGCGGACGTGAGCAGGGCACCGATACCCTTACCTAGTGCGGGACGCTTGGCCATTCTTAAGACTTCTCCCTGCGAATAATTTCACGCGCAAGATCCAGATACGCCGTAGCGCCCCGTGAAGAAATATCATAGAGCAGTGCAGGCAGACCGTGACTGGGTGCCTCAGAAAGGCGTACATTGCGTGGAATTATGGTTTCAAAAACCTGGGTAGTAAAATGTTCCCGAATTCCTTCACTGACCTGGTGAGACAGGTTGTTACGGGCATCAAACATTGTCAGCAGGATGCCATGAATAACCAAGCGCTGGTTCAACTCACGCTGAATTAACCTCACCGTGTTGATCAACTGACTTAATCCCTCCATTGCGTAATACTCACACTGCAGGGGGATCAGCACGCTGTCGGCAGCGGTCAGGGAGTTAATGGTCAACAAGCCCAAAGAGGGGGGACAGTCAATGAGGATATAGTCATATTCTTCAGTAACTTCGGACAGGGCTGTCTTCAGCTTGTTCTCACGTGCCAGGGCAGAGATCAACTCCACTTCAGCACCGATCAGGTCTGGATTGGCAGGCAACAGATGAAGGAGATCAAGGTCGGTGGTTTTACGCAACTCAGATACTGGTACAGAACCAAGCAGGGCATGGTAAACCGTCTGCTCCATGCTGTTGGGATCTACACCAACGCCACTGGTCGCATTGGCCTGGGGATCGAGATCAACCAACAAGGTGCGCTTTTCGGCAACAGCCAAAGATGCCGCCAGATTCACGGATGTTGTGGTTTTACCGACGCCACCCTTCTGGTTGGCAATGGCGATGACTTGAGCCATGCCTCTATTTCTCCTTAGGAATTGATGTTTTTTGAGTCGCTCAGACTAACATAAGCATTTGGATCTGCAAAGGAAATTTGCCCAACCCACTCCTACCACCAGATGTTGAGGATTAAGCAAATAAAAGCACAACATATGGTGTAAAAACACTCTAGCGGGCCAACTCAATCAGGCAGCGCTGTGCCCCGGAACGAGGCAAAACAAGACGATGTAAAGCAAGGCTCCAACCCGATTCGCAAAGGCGGTTCCGGGATGCCAAGTATTCCTGCTCACCTTCCGGACCCTTCATCGCCACCAAACGACCTCCGGGGGCCAGAAAAGGCTCAGCCATCGCCACCAGATCCTCCAGAGAGGTCAACGCTCTGGCTGTCACTAGATCGAAACCAGCCCGGTAACTCTCATCTTCCTGTAAGTCCTGGATACGTGCGTGTAACCCAGCAAAAGACGGCAAACCAAGTTTTCGCGCTACATGCTTCTGAAAGTCTATCTTCTTACCGACAGCATCAACAGAAACGACCTCCAGGGCAGAACAAACAATTTTGAGGGGTAATGCGGGGAAACCGGCACCTGAACCAATATCCAGAAGGCGGCTGGCCTGCCTTGCAAAGGGGAGCATGGTCAAGGAATCAACCAGATGTTTCTCCAGCACCTCATCCCGATCGGTTATGGCCGTCAGGTTTCTTCGTTTCGTCCAGCGCAGCAATTCGTCCACCAGTAACTCAAGCTGCTCAAGCCTGTCATGGGGGATTTCAAGCTCTAGTTTTTGTAACTGCTCTTGAAGCACAAAGATATCCTAACGTTTCAGAATAACGGATAAAATTGCAATTGCAGCGGGAGTCACACCAGGAATTCTGCCCGCCTGTCCGAGGGTGCGAGGAGCAACATTCATCAACTTCTCTCGAACCTCTGCGGAGAGACTACCGACGCTGTCATAATCAAAAGCAACCGGGATAGCCAGGTCCTCCAGGCGGCGGAAACGCTCAACCTGCTCGTGCTGGCGACGGATGTAGCCCGCATACTTGATTTCAGTTTCCAACTCATTGCGAACCTCGCTAGACCTCTCGGCCAGCCAGGGATCCAGAAAATCGAGATCTGCCAGTCTCAACTCGGGTCTGCGCAACAATTCCTCAAGAGAGGCCCCGTTCTTAAGGTCTGGTAACCCCAAACGCTTGATCGCTTCCAGGTTGCTCGGAGAGATGCGCGTTATGCGCAAACGCTCACGTCCTTCCTCAAGAGAGGCCAACTTTGCAGAAAAGCGCAACCAGCGCTCCTCAGGCAACAAACCAACCTCATAACCAAGGGGACTGAGCCGTTGATCAGCATTATCTTCGCGCAAAAGGAGACGGTACTCAGCCCGGGAGGTAAACATTCTATAAGGTTCCTTTGCGCCGAGATTGACAAGATCATCAATCAAAACACCCAGATAGCCCTGTTCCCTGCCGATCACAACAGGCTCATGTCCCTGAACCTGTAGCGTAGCGTTAATACCAGCCATCAGACCTTGACCTGCGGCCTCCTCGTAACCTGAAGTGCCGTTGACCTGCCCGGCGTGATAGAGCCCTTTTATAAGTTTCGTCTCCAGTGACGGGAGGAGTTGAATCGGGTCGACATAATCGTACTCGATCGCATACCCGGGACGCATTATCTCAACCTTTTCAAGGCCTTTCATGGTTCTCAGGTAGGCCAACTGAACATCAACAGGCAGTGAGGTTGAGACTCCATTAGGGTAAACCTCACCACTCGTCAACCCTTCCGGTTCGAGAAAAATCTGATGTTGCTCCTTTTCCGGGAATCGAACCACCTTGTCTTCTATGGAAGGACAATAACGAGGCCCAACACCTTCTATAACTCCCGAATAGAGAGGAGAGCGATCCAGGCCACCACGGATCACATCATGGGTTCTCTCGTTGGTATAGGTGATATAGCAAGGAACCTGTGGACGATCAATAGACACGGTGTCGGCAGAGAAAGGTTGTGGTGAATCATCCCCAGGCTGCGCCTCCAGAACTGAGAAGTCGATTGTTTCAGCAGCAAGCCTTGGCGGTGTGCCTGTTTTTAAACGACCAACGGTAAAACCGAGTTCGCGTAAATGGTCAGAAAGCCCTTCAGATGGCGGCTCTCCGGCACGACCACCGGGATAATTCACCAGGCCAACATGAATCAAACCACGCATAAAAGTGCCAGTTGTCACAACCACAGCAGGGGCCTCGAAGAGTAGACCATCCCGGGTCTCGACACCGGAAACGCGCCCATCCTCCACCAACAACCTCACAACCTGGGCCTGCTTGAGATCAAGGCCTGCCTGGGCCTCGACAACCTGCTTCATCCGTGCACGGTAGAGATCGCGGTCAGCCTGCGCTCTGGAAGATCTAACTGCTGGCCCTTTTTTGGTATTAAGCAGACGAAACTGAATCCCTGTTGCATCGATATTCCTGGCCATCTCACCACCGAGCGCATCAATTTCGTGCACCAGATGGCCCTTGGCCAACCCACCAATTGCAGGATTGCACGACATTTGCGCGACAGCATCCAGGTTGAGCGTTAAAAGCAAAGCCCGGCAACCCATACGTGCCACCGCCAACGCAGCCTCACAACCCGCATGACCCGCGCCAACAACTATCACATCGTATTTTTCACCCATATCAATCACACTTTTCAAATTACCAAAACGTTCCACGTGAAACACACCAGTACTTTCACCAGATGTTCCACGTGGAACAAACTACTTACCTATACAGAAACGACTGAAAATCTGATCCAGAATTTCATCAGGGGTTGTTTCACCGGTAATCAACCCCAGAGAATTCAAACCTTCACGTAAATCCATCGCTAGACACTCGTAAGGTGCTAACAACTGAACACCCTCAAAGAACGCATTGAGAGAAGTTATTGCTCTAAGCAAAGCATCCTTGTGTCGTTTTTCTGTGACGACAAGGCCCTCACCTGCTGCAGAAAGACTGTCCTGCCCTAACCGCTCAGCAATAACAGTACAGAGTGAATCAAGACCTGCTAACTTTTTAGCTGAAACCTGGACCCTGTGTGAGAACTCTGCTAACTGACTGAAATCTATACATTGCGGTTGATCATCCTTGTTAACCACAACGATGGTTTTATCAGTTTGGCACAGGCCCATCGCCAGACGGTCCTCGTCGTTTAAAGGGGTTGAACCATCAACTACCAAAAGGACCAGGTCAGCACTGCGGGCCTTACTACTTGCCCTTCGCACTCCCTCCTTCTCAATCGGATCATCCGTTTCTCTTACACCGGCGGCATCTATAAGACGAACCGGGAAACCGGCAAGAACAAGCGACTCCTCGAGCGTGTCACGCGTTGTTCCGGCTACAGGGGTAACAATAGCCCTGGACTCACCGAGTAGGGCGTTCATCAGGGAACTCTTGCCAACATTGGGACGGCCGAGGATTAGGATGCTGACACCTTCCCGTAATACGCGACCCACGTCGAAACTGTTTGCAAGCGCAACCATTTCAACTACTTGAGCACGAATTGGCTCAACCAGGGAAGCGAGGTCCAGAGAGCCAACTTCGTCATCCGGAAAATCAATATGAGCCTCCAGAAGAGCCAGCGCTGACTTGAGTTGATCAGAGTATGCGTAGATTTTTCGTGACAGGTGCCCTTCGAGTTGATCAAGGGCGACTTGACCAGACTTTTCTGAGCGTGCCTTGATAACGTCGACAACCGCCTCGGCCTGGGACAGGTCGAGACGGCCATTCAAAAAGGCACGCTGGGTGAACTCTCCGGGCGAGGCCATTCTTGCACCAGCAGCCAGAAACAGGTCGAGGACGCTTCGCATAATCTGGATTCCGCCATGACAGTGCACTTCAACAACATCCTCTCCGGTGTAAGAACGGGGAGCACGCATCACGACAGCGAGGACTTCATCGAGACGAACCTCGTCAGCATTGAAAAGCTGGCCATAGTATAAACGGTGAGATTCAAACTCTTTATGCTTTGTTTTACTACGAAAAGAGCTTTTGAGATGGGTAACGGCCTGAGGGCCGGAGAGTCGCACTATACCAACGCCACCTTCTCCCGGTGGAGTCACCGGAGCAACAATGGTATCCAAACTAAACATCAGTTCACCCGCAGCTTCAGCACAATAATTTTACGGTCACCTTCATGGTTTCTGGAGATGGCTTCGAGGTCTGCTTCCTGTTTAAATCGTTCGTGCAGAATACGGCGTTCACCAAGGGCGAGGGGAGGAGTGCTTGCAGGCTTACTCGTCTCACGGACTGTGTGAGTCAGTTTATCCGCCAACCTAATCAGAAACTCGTGTCGGCGAGCACGGTAGCCATCAACATCCAAAACAATGGGGGTGCGATCCGTGGTCTGTCGGTCTGTCATTGTGCCGACCAGACCCTGCATAGCATCAAGCATCTGGCCATGACGACCTATAAGCAGACTGGAATCGTCAGAAGAAAGGAGAAGTTGAATTTGGTTAGTGGACGTTACAACCTCTATCGCAACGTCCAAACCACTTAAGCGCAGCAAACCGTCTGTAAACTGACGAGCTATGGCGCCACGGTCATGAAGCTTGACCCTGACCTTGGCCTGACGCTTGCCAAACAGACCAAGAAAACCAGGAGAAGCGGCCTGCAAAACCTCTACATCAGCTTCGGCGCGAGTACACTTTAACTGCGACAAGGCGTTTTCAACGGCAGTATCAAGGTTGCTAGCTGTGACTTCAAGGTGTAGGTGATCAAGCTTCATAATCAAAAATCAGGTGGCCTTACGGTGTATAAAATACTGCTGCAGAATAGTCAGGAGGTTGTTAACCAACCAGTAAATAACCAGTCCCGAAGGGAAGTTAAGGAACATGAAGGTGAACACTATCGGCATCATCATAAAGATTTTAGCCTGCATAGGATCAGCCGTTGTCGGCGTCATTTTCTGCTGCACGAACATACTGGCACCCATAAGAACAGGTGTGATGTAGTAAGGGTCTTTGGCCGCTAGATCTGTCAACCAGAAAGCAAAAGGAGCATGCCGCAACGCGATAGAGTTGAGTAAAACCTGGTAAAGAGCAAAGAATACTGGAATCTGTACAATCATCGGTAAACAACCACCCAAGGGATTAACACTATGGGTTTTGTACAGTTGCATCATTTCCTTGTTCAATCGCTCCTTATCATTCTTGAACTTCTCGCGAAGCTTCGCCATTTCAGGCTGCAACTTCTGCATCGACTTCATCGATGAATAACTCTTGTGAGTCAATGGCCAGAAAATGATCTTGATCACTGCGGTCAGAAGAATAATGGCAATGCCGTAATTTTGTAAAAACCCATAAAAGAAGGTCAGGACTAAAAAGAGGGGTTGAGCCAGGAGATTAAAGAACCCGAAGCTAACTATTTTTTCGAGTTGATGGCCTGCAGCTGTGAGTTGCGCCGGTTCCTTGGGACCAATAAAAACGAAGTAATCCAGCGTACGTTTTTCACCAGCCTGTAGGGTAAAGTAAGACGACTCGAGGACGTTCTCTATAGCATCGCCCTTACGTTGTAACTGAACCCGCTCAACAGTATTATCACCAGGAACGACGACAGAGAGGAAATACTTAGTCTGAAAAGAGGTCCAGGTAATATCTTTCCCATAAGAAACGGCCCCTTCTTTCAGATCGTCAACATCAACCTCATCGATGTCATCTTTAACCAATGTGGCAGGACCCGAAAAGGAGTAACTGTCTGCCTTCAGAGACTCATCCCAGCGCTGAACCATAGCAAGGTTAACGGTACCACGCAGCGGTGTCTGACTTTCATTGCTGAGTTCGAGAGCCATATCAATGACATACTCATCACCACGCACCTTGAAAGACTTAACAAACTGCATGCCGTTGGCTGCAATATGCTTGAATGAAATTTCTAAATGATCCTGGTTGTTTACGTTAACAATTGAAGCTGATGTCGTTTCAAAGCGAGCGTTTTCACTTAAACCGAAACCTTCTGCACCGGTCGTACGCAAAGTTGAATAACGTAACGGACCAGTTTCATACATCTGCACAGGAGTAGAGTCCTTTGCAGCGGTCTCCATGTAATCTTTCAACTTGAAAGAAATCAACCGTGCACCATCAGTTGTGAAGATCGCTTGGTATTTGTCTGTTTCGACGGTTATCTCGCGAGCAGGGGTAGAAGTCTGCACAGCCATTGAAACAGGGGTCTCTCCAGTAACAGGTAAGGTCTCAACCTCAACAACCTTTTCGGTAACAACGGTCTCTTCTTGTGCCTGGGAAGCAACAACAGGAGTTGATTGAACACTCTCTGGCTGTTGTTCTTTCTGCGGTGGGAAGAAAAAGGAAAATCCCAACCAGACAGCGAGCATGAGTACCATTGCGAGAACCAGGTTTTTATTTTCAGCTGTATTCATAACGAAAGAGAAACTCCTGTATTTACAACTACTTAGTCAAGTGGATCATATCCACCTGGGTGCCAGGGATGACAACGGGTAAGACGCTTCAAACCCAACCACAGACCGCTCAGGGCACCATACCTGTTGACAGCATCCAGAGTGTACATGGAGCAGGAAGGGTAAAAACGACAGGTTGGAGGCTTTAGCGGAGATAGAAAGGTTCTATAAAAGCTAATGCCCGCTATGGCTAACCGTTTAAACATGTTCTTCGGTCTCCAGGCGGGCAAATACTGTTAAAAGTTCCCTGTCAAGTTGCTGGTGAGTCAGATCTCCGGCGTTGCGCTTGGCTATAATCGATATATCCACGATCTGACCGAACATCTTATAATTGTGTCTAAACAACTCTCGCATCCATCGTTTGAGTTGGTTTCGACAAACTGCGTTACCGACCTTGCGGCTTACAGTTAAGCCCAGGCGAGAATACGTTCCGCCCGGGTTTACAATCACAACAAAATGGGTTGTGTGATAACGTCGGCCCTCTCGCCTGCAACGTTCATAGTCACTTGAACGTAAAATACGGCGACACTTATCGAGGGTATGTTCATCTTTCACCCGCTAACTTTTAAACTATTTAGTCGGGATGGTTGCGGCCAAATTTTTACGGCCCCTAGCACGACGACGCTTGATAACATTGGCGCCAGCGCTCGAACGCATGCGCTTGCGAAAACCGTGAGTACGTTTACGACTGACTTTGCTGGGTTGATAAGTACGCTTCATGACTTTTTAATCTCCTCGAATATCGTCAAGATGGGATTTTTGTGAAAAGAACTTTTAAGCATGCCTGAAAAATAAAGTCAAGAACGAAAAGGTTTTCTCCCTATTTACTCTTTCTCGGACAAACAGTTTTCCCTTGCAATAAAAAAAACCATCTGATAATCTTTGCTGTCAAGTTTTACACCTTTTTTAAAACACCTAAACCTTTGTAATCAGGTTCTTTTTGAGTTATCCACAGTTGTTTAAAAGTTTGTGGATAAATCTGTTTTCAAAGTCTTTTTCCTGAAGGCTTGAGTTGAATAAGATACCGGTATGAGTAAACTCTGGGATGATACCCTCGCACATCTGGAACTGAATCTCAGTCCTCAACACTTCTCTACCTGGATAAAACCTTTGAAGCTCGTCAAGATTGAGCAGGATATGGTTTATCTAGAGGTCCCAAACCGGTTTGTCCTGGACTGGGTAAAAGAAAATTACAGTAAACTTATTCAGAAAAACCTCTCGGATCTTTCAGCTGTTAGTTACAGGTTACATTTTGATGTTTCCAATCAAGTTGTCGCGCAATTCCCAAAAACAACCCCAGTAGTTGATACACCTGTAGCTGTAGTGGCTAATAAAAACATCGTCAATAAAACGAATTCCGCAGACCTTAATCTTAATAGAAAATATACTTTCGAAGAATTTGTTGCAGGCTCTTCTAATCAGTTTGCTTATGCTGCAGCCATGGCAGTCGCCAACAACCCGGCAACTACCTACAATCCCTTGTTTATTTATGGTGGGGTCGGCCTCGGAAAAACACATCTGGTTAATGCGATTGGCAACACTATTCTCAAAAAATCACCCCAGATGCGGATCTGCTATTACACGTCCGAAAAATTCATGAACGAACTTATTAACTCTCTGCGTTACAATCGCATGGATGAGTTCAGAAACAAGTTTCGATCCATGGATGTTCTTCTGATTGATGATATTCAGTTTATTGCTGGAAAAGAACGTACCCAGGAAGAGTTTTTCCATACATTCAATGCTCTTTACGACTCTCACAAGCAGATCATTGTTACCTCCGATAAGTTTCCAAAAGACATTCCAGGACTTGAAGAACGCTTAAGATCGCGCTTTGAATGGGGTCTTATAGCTGATATTCAAGCCCCTGATGTAGAAACAAAAATGGCTATTTTGAAAATGAAAGCCGAGCAAAACAGTATAAATTTGCCCGAAGATGTGGCTCAATTTCTAGCTAATTCAATCTGTAACAACGTCCGGGAGTTGGAAGGTTATCTTATCAGGATTGGTGCCTACGCAAGCTTGACATCTGTTCCTATTTCTCTGGAAATGGCTCGTGATGTACTCAAGGATATTCTAATAGAGAGAAATCGTGAACTCACTGTAGAAGAGATAGTTAAAAAGGTCAGCCTTCATTTTAATATCAAAATTTCAGATATAAAATCTGCTAAAAGGCTTAAGGCTGTGGTCTTGCCAAGACAGATTGCCATGTATATTTCACGTCAATTAACCTCTTCCTCTTATCCAGAGATAGGCGACCGTTTTGGCGGCAAAGATCATTCGACAATTATTCATGCCATCCGTAAGATTGAAAAGCTGATGGAAGAAGATTTCCAACTGAAAAGCACAATAGAAAATCTGAAGAAAGAACTGACCAATTAGTCTTTTTTTAAAGGTATTGATAACCTGTTCAAAAGAGGGTGCATAAACTGGGGATAAAATAGCCTTAACAAAAAAACCTCATTTATCCCCATTTGATCAACAGCTTTTACCGGAAGTTATAAAGCGATCAAGTACCTGAAAATAATAATAAAATATGATTTTTTGAGCTATTAACAGACACTATTACTACTACTAGCTTTTAATCTTATTAGTATTTAAATAATAATAAGATCTGTGGATTAAGGAGGATGTTATGAATTTCACAATTGAAAAGGATGTTTTTCTGAAAGGCTTGGCCAGAGTTCAGGGGATTGTTGAAAAGAGAAATACCATACCGGTATTATCCAATGTACTCCTGGAAGGAGCAGATGGTGTACTGCATCTGACGGCAACAGATCTGGAAGTTGGAATGCAATCATCTTATCCAGCGAATATACGCAAACCTGGAAAAATTACTGTTTCAGCAAAGAAACTCTTTGAAATTATCAAGGAACTGCCGGATAACGAAATCAGTTTTAATGCCAAGGACAATTGCTGGATAGAGATAGAATGCGGCAAAGCCCAATTCAATATAGTGGGCCTCTCTGCCGATGAATTTCCTAATTTTCCCCAACCAGATAGAAACACCTTTCTTTCTCTGAGTAGTTCATTATGCAAAGAGATGATAGAGAAGACTTTCTTTGCAGTTTCTCAGGATGAAAGTAAATACAATCTCAACGGTATATTCTGTCAGTTTCAGGAAGGTACCAATCAACTACGCCTGGTCGCTACAGACGGTCATCGTCTGTCAATGATTGATAAGCAGGTAGAGTTGGCAGAAAGTTCAGAACTGAGTCGTGGAGTTATTCTGCCGCGTAAGGGAATTCTTGAACTAAAAAAACTCGCCGAAGAAGGTGAAGGCGACCTGCAGTTGGGTTTTATGGACAATAATGCCGTCGTAAGCAAAGATCAGACGATTATTATTATGCGTCTGGTTGATGGTGAGTTTCCTGACTACAGCCGGGTTATTCCCAAGAATAATGAACAAACTGCGGCGATAGCTGTTGATCCTTTCCTGCATGCATTGCGCCGCATGATTATACTTTCAAGCGAAAAATCCCGGGGCGTGAAGATGAATTTCAAGAAAAACCTGCTTGAAGTCTCTTCATCCAACCCTGAGTTGGGCGACGCTCGTGAGGAGATGGATATAGAGTATCAGGGACCGGAACTCTCAGTTGGTTTTAACGCTCGTTACCTGCTCGACATATTGCAGGTGCAGCATCAGGATCAGATCAATATGATTCTTAAAGACAACCTCTCTCCAGGGCTTATTAAGCCGATAGAAGAGGATGGCTATCTGGCAGTCATTATGCCGATGCGTCTCTAGTTGGAACGTTTTGAAAAAAACCTTTAACTTTAGGTTTTTTTCTTGAAGGCAATATGATTCTCGACACATTGAAGCTGCGTTCTTATCGCAACCTGGGCAGTATTGATCTGACCTGGAACAAGCATTTCAACGTTATTTACGGTGAAAATGCCCAAGGTAAGACAAATCTTCTCGAAGCCATTTATCTGTTGGGTCATTTAAAGAGTTTTCGTGGCGCGCGCGGACAGGATTTAATTAATCATACTGCTGAAACGGCTTTCATCAGTGCCATGGTTAATAAGGGAAACGTTGCTCACAAGCTGGATATAGGCTTGCAGAAAGCAGGGCGTAATCCCCGAGTGGATGGTAAAACGGTCAAAAAATTAAGTGAGTTTCTCGGTTATCTGAGGACTGTGCTTTTTACCCCTGAAGAGTTGAGCAATATAAAAGGCTTCCCCGCAGGACGGAGGGCGTTGCTTGACCGGGCAATATTACAGACCGAGCCGGTTTACCTGGACAGGGTGCAGGAATACGACAGGATCTTGCGGCAACGAAATCAGCTTTTGAAAAAGCAGGCTGCTGATACAGAATTGGCACCCTGGACAGAGGCGTTGGTGCGTAGTGGAAGCCGGATACGTTATGATCGTCAGCTTTATTTGAACCGTTTCAAACCATTGTTGAGCCAGGTTTACAGAGAAATAACAGGTGGTACTGAGTCAGCTTCTGTCAATTACTCACTTGTGGCTGAAAAACTTGATGAGTTGACCGATCATATGAATGCAGCTTTTGAGCGTCTGGCGACGCGAGAAAGAAAATTAGGCATAACGTTGGCTGGGCCACACAGAGATGATCTCGATTTTAAGGTTGACGAAAGATCCTTGCGTACTTTCGGATCCCAGGGGCAGCAGAGATCTTTCCTGTTGGCTTTTAAAGCAGCTCAAGTGATGGATCTTGAGGAAAAATTCAGTGAACCGCCGGTATTGCTGCTTGATGATCTGGCGAGTGAACTGGACAGCAAAAGGCAGGAAGGTTTTTTTAATTTTTTGCTCAATCGCCGAGGTCAGGTTTTTTTGACTTCTGCCCAGCAGTCGCAGTTGGCTGTCAAGGTGCAGGAAACGGCTAGTTTTTTTAAGGTTGACCAAGGTTTGGTCTCCGCTACATCCCCAGAACGAGGGTGACATGACAGAAAAAATGAACAAAAAGTACGATGCTGGAAGTATTACGGTTCTAGAAGGACTATCGGCTGTTCGTAAACGGCCGGCGATGTATATCGGCACCACTGCTATACAGGGTTTGCATCACTTGGTTTACGAGGTAGTAGACAACTCAATAGACGAAGCTCTGGCCGGTCATTGTGATGATATAAAGGTGGTTATCTGTCTCTTATACACATCT
>JAAXQF010000171.1 GCA_012974435.1 Desulfuromonadales bacterium
GTTAAGAAGGAGGGCGTTTTATCCCTTGCCGAACTCGGTCAGTATGATGGGCAGGAGGGCCACCCGGCCTATATTGCCTTTCGTGGCACGATCTACGATGTCAGCGAGAGTCGGTTCTGGAAGAACGGCAACCATATGGGACGCCACCCATCCGGAGTAGATTTAACCGAAGTCTTAAGCCAGGCGCCACACGGTGATGACAAGGTGATGGCGATGACCAGAGTTGGGAACCTGTTGGAGGAGAAGGAGCCAATCCTTACTCCGCCGCAGAAGCTCTTCTATTTCATGGCTTACACGAACCTTGGGTTGGTGTTGCTGATTGTTTTGGTTTTGGCTCTTTGGAAGTGGCTTTAGAGTCGGTGGCACTTACGCATATCTGTTATCCGAGCATGATCAACTTAGAATAGAGATTGTGTCCTCCGGTTCCAGGCTTCAAGGTCTTTGACGTAAAGTCAGTTGCTTATAAGTAATGACATTCAATATAGGGAGGCACCATGAAGAAAATTCTTGTCGTCGATGATTGCCCGGTTGTTTTAAAGATGATGGATGAGATGTTGACCGGTCTTAACTACGAGGTGACAACATCACACGATGGCCAGGATGCCGTTGAAAAGGTTGAGGCTGCCAGTTACAACATGATCATCGTCGATATGAACATGCCGAGATTGAATGGTATCGAGTTCACGAAACGGGCAAAGCAGATGCCCAACTGCAAGTTTGTGCCGATCGTCATGCTGTCGTCCGAAAACGATGAAGAGAAGATCTCCGCAGCAAAGCAGGTAGGGATTTCTACTTTTCTCCGTAAGCCGGTGAAAGAGAGCCAGTTGAGCACCATTCTTAATTTGGAGTTGGGCGCTTAGCATTCCTGTTCTTGGGGACACAATATTTAGTGTCTACGGCCCTTATTTATTTAAATGTTCTGTGTCTGGTGCCGTACCTTTTCTATAGAACTGAAAATCACAATACTCATCTCCCTTTGCAATGGCATGGGGCCTCCTGAACTCTGCATTAACCCTGTCAAGGATGACAGGATATCCAGCTAAATCGTGATCGCAGCCAAGCTTTGCTATTTCGGGACAATCATAAGCTTCACCAAGAGTGCAGTTTGTGCATTCAGTCACGGTGAACGTCAGTTTGTCTTTTTCTTCTTTCATTTCCTCTACTTTCCATGTGCCCTCTTCATTCATGGCCTCAAACCAGGCGACAGTGAATTTCACGAAATTCTCGAAGGGGTCACCTTCGCACTTTACAAGGTCATCAATCTGGTACATGGCGGGCATACTGTATACGGCGACCTTTTGAAAAATGCCCTTTACAAACTCATAGGCATTTTCCCGCCCCTCTTTTCTGGCAATAATATTGAACATTGCAATCAGCATAGGGATTTCTTTAGCTGCGTCTTCACTAAGCTTAAGCGTTTCCTGGTAAGCTTCAGGGTAGTTCTTTTTTAGTGCTCTTTGCTCTAATAGCACTTTGACGAAAAAAGGTAATATGCCCAACAATCCAAATTTCGTTCGGATTTCGCGGAACACAATAAACATTTGTTTCTTCATGACCTCTTTTGGAAGACCTGAGAGAGTTTTTCCATATTGGGATAATTCTTCGACTTTCATGTTTTCTCCTCGCTCAGTTTAATATGAGGTTCGTCATGCTGCGTGAGAAATTCCACAACGACAGGGTTCACCCTCTCCGGGCATTCTTCGTGGGGGTTGTGCCCGCAATTATAGCTGTTGGGATAGCCGTTGGGGTCGGACCAAGCCAAGCAGCTGTAATTAATCGAAAGAGTAGTCAAGAAGCTGCTTTTTTAGGCCTTAAAAGCTTGTTTTTGATACCAAAAGCAACCCTTTAACTGTCCTTTGCAACATTTGAATACGGTGACACACATTGTGCGTGTCACCGTATTCGTTTACAGACCTCAAATAAACCTACTCAATCTCTTTTCCGTGCCACCACAGCAATCTCAGTCATACCCTCACTATAAGGCGTGCCGACCGTATCGGCTAAAGCCTCTCCAATCTTGAAACCATTCTCTGTAAACTCTTTGGTCAAAGTCTCCAGACTGTAATATTGTAGCCAATTGTAGATGACCCGCGAGCGGTTTGCCTCAAAGATGCTGTATTTGTCGAGTACCACTTTTTCCTGATCATACTTGAAGGTATTCACGAAGCCGTAATAATCCTCGGCTGACCAGAAGCTATGCAACTGCTTGAACTCATACATTGATTGTTCCAGACGCTGGTGGTAACTGGCAAGTGAGTAGACATCAAGGAACAGCACTCCGTTGTCTTTGAGATGATTGTGGAAGATGCCGAGTTGGTGCTGTCGTTGTTGCGGACTGAGGGCGCAGAAGTCGCACATGATCATGCAGATCAGGTCAAACTTTTGATCGCTTTTGAAGTCGAGGTAATTCTGTTGTTGATAATCGATGCACAGATTTTCCTGTGCGGCGACTTCTTTAGCGTAGCGGATCGAGTTGGCAGAAAAGTCGATGCCAGTGACCTGCGCACCTGTCTTGGCGAAACGGGTGGTGTAGAGCCCGGGGCCGCAGCCGAAATCGGCGATGGTGGTGTTGCTGCCGATCTGGAAGCGCGATTGCATCCAGGCCACAGTGCTTTCGATCGTCTCTCTGGTGCGGGAAGCCATGGCGAGGTCTTCGTTGAGATGGTACTTCAACATCTGCTCGCTTGTGTATGGGTCGGTCCAGAGCTCTTCGACGGTGTAGACAGAGAAGGGTGCCGGGCGCTGGTTAATGATCTGAAGTTGTTCAAACATAGCTTTTTCCTTTTAGGAACAGCGGTGAGACGATTGCGCGCACGCGATTGTACGGTTACTTGAGATCACAAACTTTAAAGAGATATAAGTACGTACGACACGAGGATGGTCTGCGCGTAGAGAGCAGCGTCATCACCGATAAATGAATGTTACGTCGGCAGAGCCAGAAGGCTCCTTCTCAAGGGGGGCAAATCAGATCATGGCCGCAGGGTAATGGATTAGCAGCCGTGGGTCAAGAGATCCAAATTAGTGACAGTTACTCTATTTCACCATCTGCGTCATAAATGAGGTAACTGTCACCACATTACCAATCTCATCACCGCCGGCTGTTAATTTCTATCGTGCATAAAAAGCACCCACAGCAAGGCTCCCCTATGCAAGGGGCCGGATTCCTCAACTGTGTCATTAATTGAAACCTCCGAAAACTGGCGAAAGAATATGCCCACCGCTAGGTGAAGGTACTTTTGCTGCCGGGCAAAAGTATGGCGTCTGGCGGGACGCGACTCGCCGGTTTTGACTTCCTGACCCTGCAAAATAGGAGTTCGGGGACACAAAAGTAATGTGTCCCCGAACTCCGGCCTGTATGAAATTAGATTACTCACCTCTTTCCTCCGGGTTGATGAAGGCGCGGGATCATTGAACCTTGCGGGTCCCGCGCCTCTTTTGTTGTTCGGCTGATCAGTTATGCCGATTCCTGTTGCCTTTATCCTTGCCTACAAAATCAGAGAGCTTTTGCCTTTGCTCCTCATTCAGCGAGGCATGGAAAGAACCCAGACCGGTGATGAATTTATCGGAAGCGCTTTCCAGTTCGCGGATGACCCTATAGGTTTCCCGGCGCAAATATTCTTCATCGAGGTCTTCACTGTTAAGCTGGGAGACGAAGTACTGTTTAAGTTCATCCCGGTCGCCCAGTTCCTTTTTGGCCTCTTCCAGACCCCTGAGCATCTCGTTCAGCAGGATTTCCTGTTGACCGTTCAGGTCAAGTTCGCTGACGATGTGACCTGTCAGCTTTTCGTTGTTCTTAAATTCGGAGTGGCGCCGGTCACCGTGATGCTGGCAGGCGGACAAACCGAGCGAGAGAATGGTCACTATGCAGATTACGAGTTTATGATTGTTGGATTTTTTCATGGTTGTACTCCTTTTAGTTACTGTTGTTCAGATCAGCAACCGGCGGATCTCCGGTCGCTCGGTTGGTGTGGCGGCGCCTGGCTGAAATTATAATAACGATCCCCACCGCAATGGTGACGGCCGGCCAGAAAACAGTCGAACCTCCTGCTGCAACAGGAATCCAGCCGACCTTCTTTGCCAGCCAGAAGAAGCCGATTATTGCCAGCGCCACTCCGATGATCGTGTGTCCCTTGCGACGTTCAACTCCGTGATTCATGTGATTGTTTGTCATGCTTTTGGTCGTCATAATGTTACCTCTTTTTGTTTAGTAGCTAAACCATCAAGTCAAAAAAACTTAGCTGTGCTTCCCTTTTGAATGTTCCTGCATCTTGGTTTTGCTGTCCTCAAGAAAGGTATCCATCCACTTGAACATTTCTACCAGGAAAGACACCTTGTCGTCAGAGTATTTCTTAAGCTCTTCGTAAAGCGGGATGATCGATTCCTTGTTAACCTCCTTATGCTTTTCGTAAACGTTCCTGCCGATATCCGTAAACTCCAGAAAAACCTCTTTTTCGTTTTCGGCCCCCTTGTAACGGTTAACGACCCCTTTATCCTCAAGCTTTTTGACAGTTTGGGAAATAGCACCCTTGGTAACCCCAATGTCCCTGGCAAGCTCGGTGATGTTCATCTCCGGGTGATCGCCGATCTGGTCTATCAGGTGCCTTTCCGAGTGATAGAGGTCCGTCCCGACTCCGTAGTCCACCGGGATCTTTTCCAACGCTTTGTACTTGTTAGCAAGCTGGATAAACAGCTCTATGATCTCTTCACTTGTTTTTATTCTGTCCATGCCGGTATTGTATAGCAGCTAAACAATATGTCAAGAGTTATTTTAAAAAATTTAAAAGGATTGGGAAGTGATGGGGGCGGGCTTGCAAAATTGCAAACTCGAATACGGTGACATACATCGCGTGTATCACCGTATTCGCATATAGGAGCAGGGGACACTCAATATTGAGTGACCCCAATTCTGTTTACTTCGAACCCCCGGGCGGGTTCTTTAACAGATTGCGTAGCTGGGCAGGGTCAGTCAAAGGTTTCTGGCAGGCAAAGTTCTGGCAGACATAGGCTGCGCTTTTTCCTTGTACAGGAAGCATCTCTTTGACAAATGCTGCAATCGCCGTCACGGCTTCGGCGTTACTTGAGGTTCGCAGAAGCGCAACTGTCTCAGGAGCGTAGTTCTCACGCACAGCCTCCAGCATAGCTTTTGTGCCTGCATTGTTAGCTTCACCTGCGATCACCACCTCACGTGTTGGTTCGATCAATAATGCTGCGCTCTGCAACAGCTGTGTGTAGCCGGCCGGATAACGAGCGACCGTCGGCGACAGGGACTTGAGCAATCTGAAGGCATGATTTTGCCATTGTTGCCTGCCGGTTAACAGGAACAAACGGGTGTAAACCTCGAGCGCGACAGAAGAGGCTGCGGGCATAGCGCCGTCATAGGCGCTCTGTGGACGCAGTACCAGCGGCTCGGCGTCTGTGGCCGTGTCATAGAGAGTTCCCGTTTTGATATCCTGGAAGAGATTTGCGAGATACTCGGCGAGCTCCATCGCCTGCTCTACACGTTCGGGGTCATAACTTGCTGCATAAAGATCGAGTAGCCCCCGGGCCAGGTAGGCATAATCTTCTGCAAAACCGTTGATCCCAGCTTCCCCTTTGCGATAGCGACGCAACAGGCGACCGTCATCGTTGCGTAACTTCTGCAGGATAAAATCAGCCGCCCGGTTAGCCACTGCGACATATTGCGGTTCATCCAGAGCTTGCCCGCCACGAGCCAGGGCGGTGATCATCATCCCGTTCCATGCTGTGATGACCTTGTCGTCAAGATGCGGCCGGATGCGCTGTTCACGTGCTGCAAACAGTTTGGCCCTGTCGTGTTCGATTTGTTGTTCGAAAGCTGCGTTGCTGATCTTGAATTGTCCCGCCCAATAAGACAAGGGCTTGCCCAAATACAGGATATTGCTGCCTGTCTTTTTGCCGGCAACTTCATCAATATAGTTGCCTTTGCGGGTTGCACTGAACACCTTTTGGAGCTGTGCTGCATCAGCCTTTCCCAGCACCTTTTCGATCTCGTCTGCCGTCCAGAGGTAGAACTTCCCCTCGACACCTTCAGAATCGGCGTCCTCAGCAGCATAAAAGGCTCCCTGCGGATCTGGAACGCTTCCGTATAGGCGATTGCCAGACCCGCCTGGTCGTAGAGCATTTTCTCGAAATGCGGCACCAACCACTCGGCATCGGTTGAATAGCGATGAAAGCCGTAGCCGACTTGATCGTAGATGCCTCCGCGGCGCATCGCCTGCAAGGTCTTTTCGACCATCTCGAGCACTTTGCTGTCACCGGTTTGCCGGAAGCGCCGCAGCAGGAATGTCAGGCTGTGTGGTCTGGGGAACTTGGGCGCCATACCGAAGCCACCATGTTCAGAATCAAAGCTTTGACTCATCGTTGAGACAGCACTATCGAAATCTTTCGTTGCGATCATGCTGCTGGCCTGCGGTGACGACTTTTTCAACGAGTCCAGGATCCTGTGGCCGGACTTGCGCATGTGCTCCGGGTTCTCCTGCCATTTTTCAGTGACCTGTGGCAACATCTTCATCATTCCATCTCTGCCGTACCTGGTGTGTTTAGGTATATATGTCGCAGCAAAGATCGGTATCGCTTCTGGCGTCATGATGATGCTTAAAGGCCAGCCGCCACTGCCGGTCAACTTTTGGCAAACCTCCATGTACACCTTATCGATATCCGGGCGCTCTTCCCGGTCAACCTTGATCGCGATGTAATCCTTGTTTAATAAAGCTGCAACCTCATCATCTTCGAAACTCTCATGCGCCATCACATGGCACCAGTGGCAGGTCGAGTAGCCGATCGACAGGAAGATCAATTTCCCTTCCTTGCGCGCTTTGGCAAAAGCCTCATCTCCCCATGGATACCAGTCAACCGGATTATGGGCATGCTGGAGCAGGTAGGGGCTCTTTTCATTGCCGAGTCGGTTTGTGTGCAATTTGTCGGCAGAGTTTGTTGCCGCATAAACTTGCGGAAGAGGAACAACCATGGTGATACTCAGGAAAAGGATTAGCAGTTGATAGCAACGGGCTCTCATCATTAACCTCATCTGTACTGTAGGATGGTTTTCTTATAATTATAACCAATTGAGTTGTGTATGGCTATCGATCATACTGGTGAGGTGAGAGAATTGGAGTTCTAATGTATGACATTGGGGAGGTGTGGGTGAAGGGAACAGCTGAAACGAAGCTCTATAATATCCGCTACAAGCTCCAGATTATAGTGTATGATTCCACGTATATGGTGAATACGCATCATAATCTTTAATAATAAGGAGTAATAGCTATGGGCAAGGGACAAGACAGTAAGAAAGCGGTTAAGAAAGATTCGGCCAAAACTCCGAAAGAAAAAAAGGCTGAAAAACTAGCGAAGAAAGCTGCAAAGAAGTAATTTATGAATGGACAAGATCGCAAAGAGATTACGCCGGGGGTGGCGGTTATGATTGTTCTGAAAAAAGATCAACGTAGTGGCAAGCTGACCCAAGGGGTGGTTAAGGATCTTTTGACCAAGAGCCCGTTTCATTCTCACGGTATCAAGGTTCGGCTTGAAGATGGGCAAGTTGGTCGGGTGAAGTCGGGGTGTGAGACTGATTGAGTTTTAAAGGCCGCCATCACAAGGCACGTCTCCTGGAGGCCTGGACATTGGAATCTGGGACACTCGAAAATAGAGTGTCCTTTTTGAGTACCCCGCTTTATTGAATATGGATATGTAAATGAGTGATCCACAGTCAGAGTCTAAAGATGATGTTCAATTTACCTTTGAACCAGTTTCGCCACCACCACCGCCTAAAAAGGGTTTGCTAAGCAAGTTCGGGCCAATCGGTCTGCTGCTCTTTTTTGTTTTCGGCAAACTTAAATACCTCGCGGTGATCCTGCAGTTCGGCAAGTTCAAAACCTTCATCACCATGCTGATCAGCGTCTGGGCCTACGCCATGTTCTGGGGGTGGCCCTTCGCAGTCGGTTTTGTAGCGTTGCTGTTTATTCATGAAATGGGGCATGTGGTGGCCCTGCGGATGATGGGTATCAAGGCGACGGCGCCGATGTTTATCCCCTTTATGGGGGCCTTTATCGGTATGAAGCAGATGCCCAAAGATGCTTATGCCGAAGCGCTGATGGCCTATGGCGGCCCATTGCTTGGCACTCTGGGCGCAATCGGCTGTGCCGGAGTCGGCATGGTAACCGACAACCCCTTCTGGTATGCCCTGGCCACAACCGGCTTCTTACTTAACCTCTTCAACCTGTTGCCGATCTCCCCCCTCGACGGCGGGCGGATTATCGGGGTTATTAGCCCTAAATTATGGATTCTCGGTTTGATCGGAGCAGTCGGGCTCTTTTATCTGACCTGGTCACCGATTATCGCCTTGATTATCATCATGGGCAGTCTGCAAATCTATAACTCGAGCAAACGTTCAGCCGTTGAGAAGGCTCGCTATTATGCGGTGACTCCGGGGAAACGGATCGGCATGGGACTGGCTTTTCTGGGCCTGCTGGCGGTGACCTCTTTCGGCATGTTGGCGATGCAGATTCCCCTTGATGAATTTCAGCAACAAGGGGCTTCTATTCAGCAGATGCCAAAGGACTATAAGTCGCAGGTTGAAGTTCGCTAGTTTGTGAAGAATCGAAAACCCGGGGTACTCAAAATAGCTGTCTCTTATACACATCT
>JAAXQF010000520.1 GCA_012974435.1 Desulfuromonadales bacterium
GACCTGGACGATCTTGCCCTGGGGTGTGGCAAGCGGCGCCCTGTAGAGCTGTTCCGGAGTGACAATGTCGCTTTCGGCAGTCTTGACCACCAGGTCGATCTTCTTTTCCCCTTCGGCTTTAAAGTCACCAATTTCGGCGCCGTCCATCAAGACATCTAGAGCCTGACCGAAGTCTCTGGCGGACAGGCCGTTGGCTTTGAGGCGGTCGCGATCCGGAACAAAACGAACCTCCGGGTAAGTCAACTCGATCGAGGGTACCGGTCGTACCTGAGCGCCCGGGATGTTTTGCCGGAGTTTGCCGAAAATAGCTCCGGCGGCCGCGACAATCTGGTCGAGATCGTCGCCGCTGACATCCACTTCCACACTGCGACCCCGACCTAAATTACTCTGGAACACTCCGGGTTGCAGGCTGACGCCATACATGCCGGGGATCGAATAGATCATACGGTTGAAAAGCGGCAGTAGTTCCCGCGCCCGATCCCATTCTTCAGCGATGGCGCCAACGATCATGAAGCCTTCACGGCCGACATAAAACATGTTCTTGATGGCGGGCAAGCCATCCTTCTGCTGCTCGATGTGCGGGCCGGCAAGCTCGAAGAAGGTCCTGCGATCAAGAGGACCACGGTTGTCACTCGGGTGACCCAGTCGCGGGTCGCCAGGTGTACCAGGGCCATCATGCCGTCGCTCAGACGATGGCCAACCTTCTCCAGGCCCTTGGTCGCTTTGGGGGGCTTTTTCGCTGCAGAGGACAGCAATTTGTTGGCAAACATCGGGATGACTGAAACTGAGACCAGAAGGCTTAAGGAGACAGCGGCAACAACAGCGATGGCGATGTCACGGAATAGTTGCCCCGCTTCTTCCTGAATGAAGACCACCGGCAAAAACACCGCCAGGGTTGTTAAGGTTGAGGCGAACACCGCCCCCCAGACTTCCTTGGTGCCATCCAGTGATGCGGAAAAAGCGTCTTTGCCCATCTTGCGATGGCGGTCGATGTTCTCAATAACCACAATCGCATTATCTACCAGCATTCCGACGGCGAAAGCGATGCCGGCCATACTGACCACGTTGAGGTTTCGCCCCATCATATCGAGCAGGATAAATGTGCCGATAATGCTGATCGGAATCGACAAGCCGACCACCAGGGTGGCCCGCACTGAACGAAGAAAGGTCAGCAACACCGCTGCGGCCAGCAGGCCACCAAACATGATGTTCTGCTTGATCAGGGAGATGGCGCTGCGAATATAAAAGCGCTGATCGTAGACCCATTCCAGGTGCAGGTCCTTCCCATGCAACTTCTCCTCGTTGAGCCAGTTGACCGTTTCTTCAAGCTGGTCTGTCATCTCCAGAATGTTGACGCCGGCTTCGGGGCGCGCACCGAGCGCGATGCCGTTGTCGCCATTTTGCAGAACGATGGCTTCCTGCTTGGCGAAGCCTTTGCGAACCTTGGCAACATCTCCCACAGTGATGCGTTGCTGCCCGGTTGATTTCAGGACAACTTTTTTGATGTCTTCGGCTGTTTTGAATTCGGCCGTGGTGCGTATGCGAAAGTTGCGACGGCCGACACCCATGGTGCCCGCAGAGACGTTGATGTTCTCGGTTTGTAAGGCCGCAATCAGGCTTGATGTGGTCAGCTGGTAGGCGGCGAGTCGCTCCGCACTGACTTCCACGTGCATTTCAGCCTCGGTACCGCCACCGACAAAAAGGTCGGAGACGCCGCGGACACGTTCCAGGTGCTGGCGAATGTCATTTTCGAAATAAGTCAGATAGGTTTCGATCGGGCGCGGATTATCTCCTCGCGTTTTGAATATGACCCAAACCACCGGTGAGGCGGAGGCCCCTGATGCGGTCACGACCGGTTTATCGACCGCAGAGGGGTAGGAGGGAACTTCATTGAGCTTGTTGGAGACCCGCAGCAAGACATCATCGGCATTGGTGCCGACCTTGAATTTCAGCGTGATCGAACCCTGGTTATTGCGGGAGGTACTCTCCATCTCCACCAGGTTCGGCAAACCCTTGAGGGTGTTCTCCTGCTCCTCGATGATCTCACGTTCGATTTCGTAGGGTGTCGCACCACGCCAGGTGGTGGTGACGGTAATCTCCGGTTCAACCACAGATGGACTGAGCTGGTAGGGGATGCGTTGCAGGCTGATCATGCCGAACATGACCAACATGATGATGATGGATAGAATCGTGACCGGCCGCTGGATGGAGACTTTGATCAGGTCCATATATCTCTACTCCGTGCGTACGGACTGGCCGTCGCGAATGCGTTCATTGCCTTTGACGATGACGCTCTGGTTTTCTTGCAGGTCGGCGCTTCTGATGCCAACCAGGTCTCCCGAGTGGCCGGCGATTTCAACACTTACCATTTGTGCAACACCGTCGTTGTTGATGAAAACGACATCTTCGCCGCGATTTTTGATGACGGCATCCCTTGGCACCAGTAGGCTTTCGCTGGCCACAGCAACGGGGAGATCGATCCGTGCTTGCATGCCTTCAACCAGTGAAGCATTGCCCTTCAGCTTGAATTTAGCGGTGAAGGTCCGCGTGGAGATATCGCCGCGCGGGATGATGCTTGTGAAGTGACCGGACCTCTGCTGCCCTGCGATGCTGATCATGATTTCCTGATCGGAAACCAGGTTGGAGATGATGTCGGCCGGAACCTCAACGCGTACTTCAAAGTTGTGATTATCGGCAAGCGTGGCGACAATCCCTCCGGTCTTGACCCATTCGCCGGCTTCTACCAGCTTCTCGATGATGATGCCGTCAAAGGGGGCGCGTACGGTTTTCTTTTTTTGTTCCAGAAGTCTGTGGTCCAGACGTGCCTTAAGGACAGCGGATTGTTTTTGCAGTCGATTGGCTTTGGTGCCATAGGCTTCGTATTCAGAGGTGGAAATCGAATCCTGCTGGTGCAGGTTGGCAATTCTTTCGTAGTCTCTTTCTGCCTGCCCAAGTTCAATCTGGTTTTGTTCGAGAACGGCCTTGAGCCCTGCGATTTCTGTAGCAAGGAGGTCATCATCAAGTCTCGCCAGGCGATCGCCGGTTTTAACTGATTGGCCATCATCGACGTAAACCTGTTGGACGATGCCGTCGACTTCAGAAGCCACCTCGGCCGTGCGTGCGAAATAGAGGGTGCCGACAAAAGGTGCGGTCGGTTTTGACGTGCCGCTGACGATTGCTGTGGTGGTCACCAGCATGGGTGGTGGGCCAGCAGGCTTCTTCTGCTCCTCGGCAGCAAAGAGGCTGCCAGCTAACGTCAGGCTCAAGCCTGTCAGGACGATGCAGATGATTTTACGCATGGTTTTGACTCCCGATTCCGCGCAGGGAAAATTGAGTGATGTGTTGAACGGTGTCTTCGATAAAGGTCTGGTTCTGTTCCGCAGACCTGATGCCTTTTAGAACTTCGCGTGCCCGTATAAAGTGCAGGACCTGCCCGGTGATGCTGCTGATGCAGCGGGAAATGTGATCTTCATTGAGCTCGGGGCAGGTTTTCGTAATGATTCTTTGGAAGGCCTGATGGATCGGTATCACCAGTCGTTCCGCAACAAGGTCGCTGGCGATTGCATCGGGGGCCATCTCCCGGTAGATAATCTGCAGGAAACGGTCACTGTCTGGTGATGAAAAATGTGCGTCGAAAAAGCTGTAAATGTAGCTGTGTAGAATTTGTTCAAGCTTTGCTTCTGAATGTCGCTCGTCAAGATCTTTTAAGAGGGCCAGTTTGTCGAGCGTGATACTGTCCAAGCGTTGCTTGAGAACCTCCCGGTAGAGGCTGGTCTTGCCGTTAAAGTGATAGTTGACCGCAGCGACATTGGCGCCCGAAGCCTCGGTAATCTGACGAATGCTGACGCCTTCGAAACCGTGTGCGAGAAAGAGCTCTTCCGCGTGCTTAAGCAGTAAGGCTCTGGTGTCTTTGTTTTGTCTATTACAATCTCTCATTGAATCAATGTTTTAAACATTGTTTAAATATCTGTCAAGCAAGGAATTAAAAGGCCTCTTTGTGCTGGCGCCTGAAACAGAAACGCCTCGACCTATGCATAGGCATAGTCGAGGCGTTTCTTCAACTGAAGTGCTATCTGCTGCTTTGATTAAAATGCGAACTCAGGGCCTTTGCCTGGCTTGTCGTCGTCATCTTCATCAAAGTCGAGGCTGTCTGCCGGAAGGGTTTCACTGTCGGCGCCGAAAGGTTGATCAATGTTGATGTCCTGATCATTGCCGCCAAGAGGAATGTCTTCTGTTGCTCCGCCTACCGGGTCTTCTTCTTCGAGAAAGTCGAAGCCGAAGTCGACTGAACCATCAGAGGATTCTTCTACGTCTTCATAGCTCTCGTCGATGACAGGCTCAGGGGCGGTCACTGCCACTTGTCCGGGAGAAAAGAAACCGCTCAAGTTGAATTTGGCCTTGTGCTCGACCAGATCGATATTGCACTTTTTGCAACTGTCCAGGTGGTCAAAGCTGTGGTATCCGCATTTTGGACACTTCATAGGTTCTCCTTGTGCTGCTTTAAGTTGCTTCCGGCAGGAGCTTTCTGCCAATCGCCATAAAGATACTGTAAAATGGGGGTTGCTGCCAAGCCTGCAGTTTCAGTCCGTAGAATTCTTGGCCCCAGATGAACCGGCTGGAAGCCTGCAGCTGTTATCTTGTTGATCTCTGCGCTGGAAAAACCACCTTCCGGGCCTATCAGCAGGCGGACACCTGCAGGGGGTGTGGCGGGGAGCGCTTCTGCCAGAGGCAGCGAGCCGGCTTCCCAGAGCACCAGCTTGAGATCACTGCTCGATTCTTCCAGAACTTCTGATAACTTCTGCAAAGGTTTTACTTCCGGCAAAAAAGTTCTACGGCTCTGGCGTGCAGCTTCACTGGCGATGCGTTGCCAGCGCTGTTCTCGTTTCTTCAGCCGGGCAGCGTTCAGGTTCGGGACGGCATGTTCTGTCTCTACGGCCTGGAAGGTGTGTACTCCAAGCTCTGTGCCTTTTTGCAGGACCAGATCAAACTTGTCGCCCTTCGGCAGCGCCTGCAGAAGAGTGATTTTAAAGCTTTCCTGAGTCTCATGCCATTGACGAAGGAGCCTGGTGGTTGCCTGTTCTGCCTGTAACTGTTCGATCTGTACTTCGCAGCAGTGGCCGCAACCGTCAAGCAGCAAGACGATAGCGCCCGCTTTAAGACGCAAGACCTTGCGTAAGTGATGATAGGGCTCCCCGCTGATGACGATCTGTTCACTTTGCAGGCTTTCTGCAGGGACGAAAAATCGGACAGGGTCACTCATAGGCGTTGATAGACGATACAGGTCCACTCGTCGCGATGGCTTATTGAGAGTTGTTTTAAGTTGAAGGGGGTAAAGCCGTCGATCACCTGCTGCTCCTGTTCAATCAGGATCCCGGAGAGCACCAGGCGTCCCTGAGGAGCCAGTCGCTCAACAAGCTGGCTTGCCAGTCGAATGTTTTCTCCTGCAAGGATGTTTGCCAGGACCAGTTCGTATTGACCGGAAAGTTGATCCAGCGTTTGCTCGGTAATGGTCACAAATGGGCCGAGTTGATTCTGTTGCACATTTTCATCGGCAACCCGGCAGGCATCGCTGTCTATGTCGCATGCGAGCACTTCTTTGGCACCGAGTGCGGCGCCAGCCATAGCCAGGATTCCTGAACCTGTACCGACATCGAGTATTTTTAGTGGCGGGTGTCCACTTGCAAAGTGCTCGGCGAGGGCTTCCAGACAGAGCCCGGTGGTGGCATGTGTGCCGGTGCCAAAAGCTTGCCCGGGGTCGAGTGTGAGGACGACCTCGTCGCCCGTTTTGGGCCAGTCAACCCAGGAGGGATGAATAACGAGTCGATCGCCGACTTTAAAGGGTGGAAAATGCTGCTGCCAGTCGCTCGCCCAGTCGTGGTCTGCCAGTTCCCGGTGCTCCATTTGGAGCTCTGCGAGATCGGGATAGATGCCGGCCAATGAGGTTAGCTCTTGCTGTATCGTCTCACAGAGGAGTTCGACGTTTTCAGGGTAGTTGAAGTATGCCTTGAGCACCGGTTCGTTGGCGAGCGCCTCCGGTGATGGGACGACAAACGTGTCGAGAGTTTTTTCGGCGGCCGTGATTCCAGTGCAGCCCAGATCCAGCAGGATTTGAGAGACCACATCGACCGACTGGTCCGGTACAGTGAGGTTTATTTCAAGCCATTTGTTTGTCATGAGATGTTGTTTAACGGAGTTTATGGGGTATTGCAATAGAATTTCTTGACCTGCGAGTGAGAGCTCTGAAATAATGGTCCTTAGTTAATGAGAGAAATCGCTTTTGTGGTAATAAATGTTCCTTATGGTTTCCGTCTGGTTCTTGGAAGTTGTTGATTTGGCATTGTAATAGCTGTGAATTTGTAATGTTTGATGTTTGCGTTTTCATTAGATTCTGTTAGACTTCTGCGATGTTCTCATGAGGATTTTTGATGTCAACTGATCAGGTGATTTATC
>JAAXQF010000517.1 GCA_012974435.1 Desulfuromonadales bacterium
GGCAAAGCGTATCGTGTTGCCCAGGTCCGCTATCAGGAAGGCGAGATCCCCTTGCTCGATCTGCTGGCGCTACAACAGCGGGTGGACAGCGCGAGCAGGAGCTTGTTGGCGGTCAACCGTTTGTTGCTGGAACAACGGGTCAATTTACATTTGGCATTGGGCGGCAGTTGGGAAGTTGAATAGAGGGAAAAGGTTTATAATCGAAGAGCCTTAATTCAAACAAGTTGTCAAAATTCTATGAGTTCCATAAGTGGCGTTTTGCTCAGCGACTGAATTTTAAAGAAAATTGTTTTGGGTAGACATACTAAATTCAGGAGGAAAAATGATTAAACTTGTAACCTGCATCAAGCGGCGAAAAGGGATGAGTCATGCGGACTTTCGCTCCTTCTGGGAGAGCGAATTACTTGACAAACTAATTCACAAAACAGCTCAAATGTTGAATGCAAAAAAGTACTCTAAAAATACCACGCTGGCAGTCACTGCAAACATTTACGCCAGAATGATTAGAGATGGTTCTGAACCATTCGATGGAATGATTCAATATTGGTTTGAAAATGCGAGTGGAATCGTTTCTCCTTCAGAGACCAGAGATGATGAACTTGTTCAGGAAATGCTTGAGTATCAGCAACAATTTGCAGAGATGGATCAATGCTGTTCGTTTTTTACGGATGACAACATTGAGACACTCTAGCGCAACTTAATAAATTCGTGCCTCATTGTTAGCTTCCCTATCAATAGACAGTTCAAAAATAAAAAAACCACTGGTCAGCATGAGCCGACGACAGTGGTCAGTTGTATATACATAAATGTCCTGCGATCGACCTGATCATTTCCATCCCCATGGGACACATCAAATAAGACAAAACCAATTACTCTAGCCTGACGACTAGGTCAAAGTTTCCTTTTTGTAAATCCTCCTGCATTGTTTCGTGGTGCCCAACTCTTTAATCCGTCTTAGAAATCGTGACAAATAAGAAACGACCCCTGAGGACAATCCCCAGAGGCCGCATCAGCAGGGCCTGTTGTAAAACAGGCTGTTTAACACTAACGCAGCTTGGCAGAAAGAATTTTGGTTTTGCCAGCCCTCAGCACCTTGACGAATAACATGTCGCCCTTGTCCATCTGTTGAACCTTGTTGCGGATAGCCTTCAATGTCATGGCATCTGGGGTAACGATAAGGCCAGCGACTTCAAGAATGACATCGCCACCGATCAGTAGTTCCCGCGTGCCAATCTTGATGAGTTTATCACCACCCTTGAGACCCATCTTGTCTGCCATTGAACCTTGCGCCACCCGCTGGACCAGCAGACCGGCTTTTTGAGGGATATTGAAGGCGGCAGCGTACTTGTCCAACAGAACAACATCAAGTCCGGACCAGCGAGGTTTTCCTTCAAGTAGCAAGCGCTTCGTGACATTCGAGCTGATGGCGAAACTGATGCCGTCAAAACCGCCCGATCGGGTCAGAATCGAGCTGATGATACCGATCACCTCGCCATTCATGTTGAACATCGGTCCGCCGGAATTACCGCTATTAGCTGCTGCATCCGATTGCAGCACCTCAACCTCTACCAGGCCCTCAAGCTGTTCGGACATATCATGTCGACCGCTGAGGTAACCGGAAGACATGGCTCGGCTCAGACCAAATGGTGCGCCAATAATCATGACCCGGTCACCAACTTGTATCAGGTCAGAATCGCCGAGCACAGCGGGCGTGATGCCTTCCGGTATGCGTTCTAACTGCAGTAGTGCGACATCGGCAGATGGAATCGTGCCGAGAACCTTGGCGGGAATCTTTTCCCCGTTGGGAAATTCAGCCGACACAGCATCGGCCTGGTGGACCACGTGCGCCGCGGTCAGGACCTTGCCATCATCCGAGATCATCACGCCCGAGCCGAGGCCATAGGCACTGGTCAAGCCGGTATCTGTCGTATCGGAAATTTCGTTGCCAACGGTTTTAAGTACGCAGACGGAAGGGCTGACCCTGGCAAACAAGTCACGCAGTGAATCGCCAGCGAGGGCTGAACCTGGAATCAAGGTCAGGCCGACTAACATAAACAGTAAAATTCTCAATATCATAACCGCTCCTTTAAGCGCTGAGGATTGATTCCAAATCAAGTGTGGCACATGTTGTCCTGTCATTAAAAGCTTGACCATACAAAGAGTAAAGGGTGTTGGTTGTAATGCAACATTTACCTGCTCAATAACGAACTTTCTTATAATTCCTCCCACATTGGTTATTGAACGTGTAATTGGCAAAATTTCGAAATTATTACTACCCCTGACAAACAAGAAAAGGCCACCTGGCGATCAAACTAGGTGGCCGAAATATTAAAAAACTAGCTGTAGGAATCTTACTTGATAATGCAATGCTTGGCGTAATCGGCCGCTTCACTTGCCGTTCAATCACCTTTCGGCTTCTCTTTCATATCCTCACACCATTCGTCACTGCCGACTTCTGGTGAACATCCGATGAGAATCGCGATCAGACAAAAAAAGATGAACAGGCTGACACCTTTGAGTAAATGCATGACTCTTTCTCCCTCGGCAGTCCTAAAGACTTTTGCGCCACTGCAATAAATAAGCTGATGCCAATTATACCTGGTCGAGAGGTAAGGTCAAAGTGGAGGGTTTCTTATTTATCCTCCTACATTGCTTGGTGGGTGTGAGATTGACTGAAACGCGAAATTCTTACTGACCCTGACATATAGGAAATGGCCACCCGTTTACAGGTGGCCATAATTTTGTGGATTAAAGAGCTTCCTAAATGTCTCTATCAATAAGAAGCCGTTTTCCTTCTCAGAATTATGAGAAAAGCACCCAACAATGGATTGAGGGCTCGTTTTTTAGGTAACCATTTGCTGGTATTTACTATCGCACTTTCACATATATTCACCAATCGGCGACAAGTTAACAGGTGGCTTTTCTCCTTTCTCTTTTTCGTAAGTAAGCCGCGCACAGCGACTCATCAGTGGACCATGACAATAATGTTCAACAAGAAGTTGGTACTGCTGGGGTGATCCGAGGACCTTTTTATGTTTTTTAAAGAAGGCACACTTCTCAAACTTTTCGCAAATCATCTATCCTGTCTCCTTTTTAAACTACAGAGAAAGCTTAACAGATGAGTAGACATTTGCCGTATGTGAGTCGACCATCCCTATACCTGACCATAAAGATTCCACCAAAAATAAATCTCAGGTAGCAAATAGTTACAGATTAAAATGACCCTAAAATAGTTCTATCAATAAGAAGCCAATTTTCGTCTCACAGGTCGTGACTTACGAGAATCGTCTCCGCGTTGCGGGAAGGTCGTACCATTGTCGGGTGTTGCCAGTCGAACAGCCAGTTCAAGACAGGGTAAAGAAAAAGGTAGCACCTTCGCCCTCCTTACCGACCCCCCAGATGGTTCCTCCGTGCCGATGGATGATCTTTTGCACTGTGGTCAGGCCGATGCCGGTTCCGGGATACTCTCTGGCGTCATGCAGCCGCTTGAATGGGATGAAGAGATTTGCAGCGTGCTGCATGTTGAATCCGATGCCGTTATCCTGAACATATAAGGCCGGTTTCCCTTGCTGCTCAATCCTGCCGAGTTCGATCCTCGGTTCTGCAACGCCCCTGGTGTATTTCCAGGCATTTCCCAAGAGATTTCTCAGCGCCACCCTCAGCAGTTGCCGGTCACCCTTACAGACCAGCGTTTCAGGGACGACGGTGACCACCTTGCGCTCCGGTTCAGCCATCGTCAACTCCTCGATAATATCCCGCGCCATGGCGGCTAAATCGAGGTTCTCAAAGTGAAGCTCCTTACGGACGAGGTTGGACAGAACCAGGATCGCCTCGATGAGATCCTCCATCCCCTCGCACCCCTTGCAGACGTTGTCAAGGAGCATGCGCCCTGTTTCATCGAGGCCGTCTCCATAACTCTCCACGAGAAGATCGGCGGCCGCATAGGCGCGAGTTAGAGGTGTCCGCAGGTCATGGGAAAGGGTATAGCTGAATGTTTCCAGTTCTTGGTTGGCCGCCGCTAGTTCCTCGGTCTGATGTACAAGCGAGTTTTTCAGCTTGCCGATTTCATCCTGCATTCGGTTGAGATCTTCGGCAAGTTCTCCGATTTCATCGGTAGTGGCCACCTCCAGCCTCTGGTCGATGTCCCAGGTGCGGGTCACGTTCTGGATATGGTTGCGCACCGCGAGGAAGAAATTCATACTCTTCTTCATTGATAACCAGAGGAACAGATTGCCGCTGGCCAGGATTACGGCAAAAACCGCCAGGCTGACCACCACCCCACGCCAGATGGCGGCATAATGCTGGGTGACGTTTTTTTGGGAAAAGAGTACCCCTGCTGTCTCTCCAAAGGCATCCTGGATTGGCCCAACACCGACTACATAGCGGGCTTCTCCGTGCTCGACGGTTTTCACCATAAAAGTCTTCAGACCCTGCTGTAGGAAACCTTTCAACTGCGGGTCGGAAGACATGATCATCTGCGGGCTGCTCGGGTAGAGGATGGCGAAATCTCTGCCGTCCCGGATCGCCAGACCGGTGTCGAAACGGTTGATATATCCCCGCGGCAGGAACAGGGCGACGTCGTGCCCGGTGATTTGCTTCATCCGCACGAAAATATGGTCGATCTCCTCGGCCACCTCCAGATAGCCGATCAACTCGCCGCCAGCCAGGACCGGGGTGACGCAGCGCAACGAAAAGAAATTCTTCCCCATCTCCAGCCCGCTGGCCGTCTCCCTAGTGGCGGCTGCCTGCAGGTAGGTCGCCCGGATCAGGTGGTCGCCATACTGCTCCGGCTTGTGCACGCGCAGCAGAACTGTGCCATCGGGGGCAATGAAATACATGTGGGTGATGGCATGTTTGGTCTTGAGTTCGCTAAAAATTGGACGCGCAGCCGCCAGTAGAGCATTCCGATCCCTAACCGCGAGCGGGGCGAGGAACGCTTCCAGGCGGCTGAGTCCTGATGCAGCACGACGCAAGCCTTCGGCATCGGCATGCAGGATCGTCCCAAGTAGATGGTTTTCCTGTTCTGCCAGAGCCTCGAACCGGTACAGCAGTTGCGCGACCTGGTTCTGATAGGAATAGACCCCCATACCAACGCTGCTGAGTACGGCCACGACGCAGATCGTTAGAAGAAAGCGGCCCTTGATGGTCATGCCGATCGTCATTGACTTTACCCCTTGAAACACACCAAATAAGACACTATTAATATTACCCGGTCATGAGTTGAGGTCAAATGGTTGGATTTCCTATTTATCCCCCTATATTGTTTGTCGAGAATGAATTTGGCTTAAAAGCAAAATCCCTACAACCCCTGACATATAGGAAATGGCCACCCAGTTTTGATCCAGGTGGCCATCGTTTTGTGGGTTAATGAGCTTCCTGAATACCTCTATCAATAAGAAGCCGTTTTTCCTCTCGTAAGTCGTGATCAATAAGAAAGAAGTACTCAAGCCAAGGGTCGAGTACTTCCGTTATCTATTCGTTGGTTCAATGTAGAACACCGTCAGGCGTTTATAAGAATTAGTGGATAGTTTTGAAACTAGAAAAAACTAGCGATTTTGATCAGAACATACCTTTTCTAATGTAGCGGTTCAGTGAAACCCTCAATAAAGGGCACGAGTTTATTTTGCTGCTCGAAACTGAGGGATTCAAAACAGAGACTTCCGCGACGAACCGGGACAAGACCGTCGCTCAATCCAATGTCGGAGACATCCTTCACTGGCAGATCACTGACAACCAAGTCATATTCGTGATAAAGGCTGACAGAGAAAATCCCCGTGTATTTTATTGATTCACCGAGATACCGGAAAGACAGGCCACTGTCACTAATATCGACAATATGGTACGGAAGCGTTTCAGGGTCTTGAGGGAAGAATACCAGGGCACGCGGTAGGGCTTTGAAGCGAGGGCTTTCACGGGTGGCCTGTTGATAGCATGGTTTATTTCCCATTGAGATCGCCCCCTTTAACTATTTATTGTGTCGTTTGAATGATTTTTTCAAAGATTACC
>JAAXQF010000045.1 GCA_012974435.1 Desulfuromonadales bacterium
CCGTTTATTCTCTTCCGTTTCTACGGACTGACGGAAGCGATCTTTAATAAAACGTTCGTCCTAAACGATGTCGAATTGGTGAAGTAAAACCAGACCACGGAAAAAGATGAGGAAAAGTAATATGAAAATGAAAATATTTTTTGTCACAGTTCTAGCGTTGTGCTTTGCCCTGTCGGTACAGGCTGATACGGGTAAACCAAAATATGCGACGGACATTCCGTCGAGTGTCACCACGCCTGATTCCGTCGAAACTCGGCTCGGGACTCTGAAATTTTTCGATGGCATGCCGGACGAGAAGACAGTTCAATTGGTCTACGACAACCTGGACTTCCAACGTGGAGTCAGTGCTTTTCTCAATGCCATCCCCATCGCGTCCCTGTACTCGATGCGTGAAGGGATCCGCGAAGGCGGTGTCACGGCAAACAATATGGTGGGTATTACCGAGGACCTGCTCGACCCCCGAGCGCTGTTCCTTACGGGAAATACGACCACGTACTATGTCATCAACTGGATTGATTTGAAGGATGGACCCGTGGTTGCGGAGATTCCTCCGAACGTGCTCGGATTTCTGGATGACGCGGCTTTCCATTACGTGGCCGACATCGGAAAGGCCGGTCCGGATAAAGGCCAAGGTGGCAAGTTCCTGTTTCTGCCCCCCGACTACGAGGGCGAAGTCCCGGACGGGTATTTTGTGGTGAAAAGCCCAACCTACGGGAACTGGTTTTTGCTGCGTGCTTTTCCGACAGATGAAGACCCCAAAGCGGGTGTGAAAAATGTGAAATCGAACCTCAAAATCTACGCGTTATCTGAGGCAGATAATCCGCCGGCCACTACCTTCGTTAATTGGTCGGGCAAGCATTTCAACACGATTCACGCGAATAACTTCGACTTTTTCCATGAGGTGGACGCCGTTATCCAGAGGGAGCCTTCGGCGGCTTTTGACTCCGAGATACTGGGTTTGTTGAGCGCTATTGGTATTGAGAAAGGCAAGCCCTTCGAGCCGGATGCGCGAATGAAGAAGATCCTGACCGAGGCGGCTGCAGTGGGCAATGCCTCAGTTCGGGCGATTACCTTTGGTACACGTGACCCAGACATGTTTTATTATCCAGACCGGCAGTGGAAGATCTGCTTCAATGGGGGCTATGATTTCACAAAAGAAAACGGTGAGCGCCACCTGGATGGCCGGGCCTTGTTTCATTACTATGCGACGGGGATTACTCCGGCGATGGAGGCCAAGGTTGTTGGCGCCGGCTCTCAATATGTCTACACCGAGCGCGATTCGGAAGGTCGTAATCTGGACGGTGGAAGAACCTACAAGATCACCGTGCCGGCAAAGCCACCGATCAACAATTTTTGGTCGTTCATGGTCTACGATGGCCAGCACCGCTCGATGTTGCAGACCGATCAGGTTTCACCTGGAATCGACAGCAAGAAAAAGGGTTTGAACACCAATGCTGACGGTTCGGTTACGGTTTATTTCGGACCGGCAGCACCCGAAGGGCAGGAGAATAATTGGGTTCAGACGCTCCCCGGGAAGAGCGTGAACGTCATGTACCGGATGTATGGGCCGCTGGAACCTTGGTTCGACAAGACCTGGAAGCTGGGTGACTTCGAACTCGTTGAGGGTGTTCCCGTTGCTGAGAAGAGCGACAAGAAACCGACGTTTTCCACGGCGATCCCAGATGGGATAACCACCCCGGACTCGACCGAAACCCGGATCGGGACGCTGAATTTCTTCGACGGAATGCCGGACGAAAAGACCGTTGAATTGGCCTGGGACAACCTGGACTTCCAACGTGGAGTCAGCGCTTTTCTCAATGGCATTCCGATTGCTTCGATGTCGGCCATGCGCAAGGGGATGCGTGAAGGGGGCGTTACCGACTGCAATGTTGTCGGCATCTACGCGGACCTGATGGATTCCCGATCACTGTTTCTCACGGCCAATACCACCGTCAATTACGTGTGGGGTTGGTTGGATCTGAAGGATGGGCCGATCGTGGTGGAGAGCCCTCCGGGCGTGCTCGGCTTGGTCGACGATTTCACCTTCAAGTACGTTGCCGACTATGGCAAAGCGGGCCCCGATAAGGGGAAGGGCGGAAAGTATCTCTTCCTTCCCCCTGGCTACAAGGGCAAGGTTCCGGAAGGTTACTTCACCTATGAGAGCCCCACCTTTGGGAATTGGTGTCCGCTCCGGGCGTTTCCCACTGCCGAGGATCCACAGGCCGGAGTGAAGAATGTAAAGAAGCACCTGAAGATCTATCGTCTGTCAGACGCCGATAACCCGCCCGAGATGAAGTTTATCAACTGGTCGGGTAAGCCGGTCAATACGATCCACGGGAATGATTTCTCGTTCTACGAGGAAGTGAACACAGTCGTTCAGGAGGAACCGTCATCCGCATTCGATCCGGAGACCCTGGGGCTCCTTGCCGCCATCGGTATTCAAAAGGGTAAGCCTTTTGCTCCCGATGCTCGCATGAAAAAAATACTGGTCGAAGCGGCTGCGGTGGGCAATGCGACCGCGCGGGCTATTTCCTTCGCCACGCGAGAAAAAAGCATGTTCTATTACCCGGATCGGCAGTGGAAGATTACCTTTAATGGAGGTTACAAATTCATGAAGGAAAACGGCGAACGTCATCTCGATGGTCGAGCCTTTTTCCATTATGTGGCTACCGGTAACACGCCGGCGATGGAAGCTAAAATCATAGGCGGTGGGTCACAATACCTGTTTGCTGAGCGTGATGGAAAGGGACGTTATCTTGACGGCGGAAAGAACTACCAGATCACCGTACCCCCGGATGCGCCGGTCAAAGATTTCTGGTCCTTTATGGTCTACTCCGGCCAGCACCGTTCGATGCTGCAAACCGATCAGCAGTTCCCCGGAATCGACAGCAAGAAGAAGGATCTCCAGAAAAACGATGACGGTTCGATTACCGTCTACTTCGGCCCGAAAGCGCCCGCCGGCAAAGAAAGCAACTGGGTGCAGACCTTGCCCGACAAAAGTTTCAATTTGCTGTACCGGATGTATGGCCCGTTGGAGCCCTGGTTCGATAAGACCTGGAAGCTGGGTGATTTTGAGTTGATAGAATAATTTACCACTACATGATTTGGTTGCAAAAAACTAATGGAGGCTAAGATGAAAAAGATTTTGAGAAAATTACTTTGCACAACACTCATGACCACCCTGCTGCTTACGGCTGGACTCAGTTCTGTAATGGCTGAGGAACAAACCATATCGGAACGTATGCTCTATCATCGCGCCATCGATACCGTGGTATGGGCCATGCCTCTAATGAACTTTAAGCAGTTTCGTGATGGTCATTTTGACCTGGGCGTCGGCTACAACGACATTGCCTATAACTCCAGTATTCAGGACTGGAAATTCCAGACCGCCACCCCGAACAACACAACGCCCTATATTAACTTTTTCTGGACGCTGAAAGACGGCCCTGTGGTGGTTGAAATTCCAGCATCAGCAGATGGCGTCGGGATCTTCGGTACGCTGATGGATGCCTGGCAGCGGCCAATTGACGATGTGGGAGCAAAGGGTCGAGATAAAGGGAACGGTGGAAAATATGTACTGGTACCTGAGGGATATCAGGGTTCTCTTCCACCGAATGCATATGCCTATCACCAGCGCACGGTAAACGGCTTTGCCATTCTGCGGCCGATCATTCCGGATGCCAGCCCCGAAAATCTCACAAAGGCGGCAGAGTTTGCGAAAGGCATCAAGGTATATCCGTTATCGCAGGCGAGTAATCCACCTAAGAACAAATCGGTTGATATCTATGGGAAGTTGATGGAAGGAACGCCTGTATTGGATGCAACCATCTTTAGCGAGTTGCATGAACTCATCCAGGAAGAAGTCATCGAAGAGCAGAACCAGGCCATGATGGGACAGCTCAATCAACTCGGCATTCAGAAAGGCAAACCCTTCAAACCCAGTGCCGAGCTGAAAAAAGTCTACGCAGCAGCGGCTCCCGAAGCGCTGGAATATATGATTGAGCAGTATCACCGCTACCTAAACCCACTGATGTATGAAGGGAAAAAATGGAGTGTACTGATTCCTCCAGGTGTCATCGAAACGGACTTCTCCTATGAGTTCCCGAACTACTTTGATTACAACGCACGCGGAGCGGTTTACTACGCGATTATCTCAAGTGTAAAAAACTATGGCTCTGCCACCTTCTATCTGGATATCGCGGAAACCTCCGATGGGCAATGGCTCGACGGCAGTAAAAACTATAAACTGAATGTACCGGCTAATGTTCCCGTGGATGACTTCTGGGCGGTGACGGTTTATGACCTTGAGACGGCGTCCTATCTTCGGGATCAGTCGATCAGCAGCGTCGATTCCAATCAATCTGCGCTTCAGAAAAATGCGGATGGCAGCGTTGATATTTATTTCGGTCCAAAAGCACCGAAGGGAAAAGAAGCCAACTGGATTCCGACCACGAAAAAACGACGTTTCTTCCTGCTGTTCCGTTTCTATGGACCGCAGAAGGCCTCCAAAGACGGAAGCTGGCAGTTGAACGATATTGAGTTGGCGAAGTAAAACCAGACCACGAAAAATCTTGAGGAAATAATATGAAAAAGATGATGCCGTTAGTAATGGCGACCTTGGTGCTGGCAGCCGGGATGATGACAACGGACTTTGCACAGGCAGAACAGACCAAGGTTCCAGCTTCCATCACGACACCGGACAAGATCGAATCGAAGATTGGAACTCTCCAGTTTAAGGATGGATACCCCATCGGGGATACCGCAGCAAAGATCCGCGATGAACTTGATTACCTCCACGGAGTGGAATCTTTCATGAACTCAATCCATGGCGTATCGCTGTACGCGCTCAGGAAGGGCTTCGCTGATGTCGGTATAAAGGACGGTGATTTCATCTTTACCTCTACGTTGTTGGGTTCGAAATCGTTATTCCTGACCGCCAACGCAGACACCGTCTACTTCTGGGGCAATCTTGACCTCAGTAACGGTCCGCTGGTGGTCGAAACTCCGCCGAAGGTTCTCGGGATCTTTGATGATTTCTGGTTCAGATGGGTCGGAGATTTCGGGCTTGCTGGTCCCGACAAAGGGCAGGGTGGAAAGTACCTGCTGGTCGGTCCGGGATACGAGGGCACGCTCCCTGAAGGTGGATATTTTGTTCGCCGATCACGCATGAATCACGTGACGATGCTGTTTCGCGCCTTCCTGGACAACAACAGTCCAGCCCCCTCCATAGCGATCGTTAAAGAAACACTCAAGGTATACCCTTACCAGGCCGGAGGCTTTGGTAATAGCGTGGCCAGTTTTCTTGCTGGTGAAGCTCCCCTGGGCCAGGCGGCCACCCCCACGACCCCACGGTTTGTGGAGGGATCAGACCTTGCTGTGAACACGGTACCGCCCAACGATTTTGGTCATTATGAAATGCTGAACGAAATGGTACAGATGGAACCTGCCGAAGCGTTGGATCTCGAGATTGCCGGGCAATTTGCGGCTATCGGTATTGTTAAGGGCAAGAAGTTCAATCCCGATGCCCGGATGCGGAAAATCCTCGAAGATGCGGTGGCTTTTGGCAATGCCGCATCGCGCACCCTCGGCACGGGGGCTCACCCGGCAGATCACTTCCGTTATTACGATAAGTCGTCGGCATGGTGGAACATGCTGTTCGAAGGCGGTTACGAGTTTATCAATCCACCGCCGATGATCACAAAAGAAGGCGTCAAGCCCCTTCCCAATAGCGGAGCGCGGAAACTCCATTCCCGCACATCCATGTTCTATACTGCGACTGGAATCACGCCGGCAATGTGTATGCGGCTGGAAGGTGTCGGTTCTCAATACCTCATAGCCAATGTCGACCAGAACAGCGAACCTTTCACCGGGTCTAAAACCTACAAAGTCGTCCTGCCAAAGGACATCCCCGCGGCTCGTTTCTGGTCGTTCACCGTTTACGACAATCAATCCCGCTCAATGTTGCAGACGGCACAGATGTTCCCACG
>JAAXQF010000037.1 GCA_012974435.1 Desulfuromonadales bacterium
GGTGGTTCTTCACAATACCACAGGTGCTGTTTTGGGCAGCCTCGCCGCTGGCTTTATCATGGTTCCAGCTTTTGGCTTATTGAACAGTTTTAAATGTTTGGCGGTCGTTAATCTGATCATGGTGATCAGTCTTGTCTTGCATTTTCGTCAAAGGGGGAGGCTTGGAAGGGTGGCGCCGTCACTCGCAATCGCTGGAATCCTCCTTGCCTTTGTACCTATGTCGTGGGACGCAAAACTGATCAATAGCGGAGTCTACTGTTACGCTTCAAAATACGCCAAGATGGGTGGCATTGAGAGGGTCCTCTCCGCGGAAAGAATCCTTGATGTTATTGAAGGGCGTGATTGTACTGTGGCGGTTCATGAAAGCCTGGGCGGCGACTTCCGCTTCTTCTCAGTGAACGGCAAAACCGATGGCGGTACCGGTGGTGATATGTCCACCCAGTATCTGATCGGACAACTTCCTCTTATGCTTCACCATGCACCGAAAGATGTTCTTGTTGTTGGCCTCGGCACAGGATTGACTCTTAACGGGATGAGCTCTCACCCGGTTGAATGTATTAATTGTGTTGAGATTTCGCCCGAGGTGGTCAAGGCGGAAAAATACTTCAAAGAGTTTAACGGTAATGCCCTTGCTGAGCCAAAAGTTAATCTGTTGATCAATGATGGGCGAAATCTTTTGTTCACCAACGCTAAAAAGTACGATGTTATAATTTCAGAACCATCTAACCCCTGGCAGAGTGGTAATTGCAACCTGTTTACGGATGATTTCTATAAGATTGCTGTCGATCGATTGAAAGACGGAGGGTTGTTCTGTCAATGGATCGGTCTCTATGACATTACTGTCGAAAACCTGCAGATTGTCAGTCAGACCTTTCTCCATAATTTTCCTCGTGCTCTCGTATTCAAGGCGGGTTCCGACCTGATATTGATCGGTTCAACTTCTCCACTCCAAATTGACTATCAACTAATGAAGGACCGTTTCTCCAATAAGAAAATTGCCGAGATTATGCGCAGTATAAACCTTCGATCACCGGGCGACTTGATTGCTAAACATTATCTTTTCGATGAGGAAACCCTGGCCTCTCTTGCCGGTAACGCCATACTCAATACCGACGATCTGCCGACACTTGAATATTCGGCACACCACAATATTGGCGAGAAGACTCTCGGTGTCTTTCAGATGGAGAATATGGCAGCTATCAACGCGACCTTGCCTTCGAAGACCATGCTTCCTGTGCGCAACCTGGGTTCCCAAAATCAGGCTGTAGCACAGGCATTAAGAGAGATTGGGGCCGGGTACGCTATGGTAGGTTCAAATGCCATTGCAAAGCATTTCATGGCTAAGGCCGCGTCAATCGACTAGTGCCGCGTCAACGACAAACTGACGCGGCACTAGATTAGATAAGCACTTCTTAATCAGAAACATGTCCTGAAGACAATATAAAACTTATCCCGTGAGCAGCATAAAGTTCATAGGAAAGAAGCTTCTCGACGAACAATAGCCAAGGTTGATTTTCTTCTTTTTAGCTCCACAACTCTGTCAAGGTGTAAGGTGAACCTGCCATAGTCCAGAATTCTCCGTTGACATAGCGGAAGCCCATCTCCAGCTTTGCTAATTCTGCCATCTCCTGATTGTCGAGCTTAAGGTTTGCCACCTCAAGGTTTTCAGCAAGACGACCGGGGTTGGTCGATTTAGGTATGACCGACGTGCCGCGTTCAATGGCCCACCTGAGCAGAACTTGTGCTGCGCTACAGCTATGTGCTTGAGCGATCTTACCAACGACCGGATTCTCAATCAGACTAGGTTCATTCGCCCCTTTCATGACGTCTGGTCGATCAAGTGAACCCAATGGCGAATAGGCTGTCAGGTAAATGTTGTTAACGTTGCAGTAGCTGAGCATTTCATCCTGTTGCAGGTAGGGATGCAACTCGATCTGATTCACCTCCGGCCTGATTTTTGCGCTGCTTAGCTCTTCGATTTTCTTGATGCTACAGTTGGAGACACCGATATGTTTAACCAGTCCACTCTCAATGCAATCTTCCATGCCTGCCCAGGTTTCATTCAATGGCATTTCTGCCAGGCTGAAAAAATCATCGGCTTTCCTTGGAAAAATCACATCTGGCCGTGTGGCCACCGGCCAGTGAATTAGATAAAGGTCGAGATATTCCAGGCGCAGGTCGGCGAGAGTTTTCTTCAGGGCGATCGGAACCTCTTCCCTTGCGTGAGCATTGTTCCAGAGCTTTGAAGTGATCCATAGCTCATCGCGTGTAACCAGCCCGGCTTGCATAACCTCTTCGAGTGCTTTGCCGATCTCTGCTTCGTTGCCGTATATTGCGGCACAATCAATATGTCGGTAACCGATTCTAATCGCCTCTTGAACGGCTTTACCCACTTCACCTGGCTCTGATTTCCAGGTGCCCAGACCGAGGATCGGCATCTTATCGTTATTATTGAATGTCAGTGATTGCATGGTCGGAAACTCCTGTCGTCTGAGTTGTTTTAAAGATGAGTTTTTAAGTGTCTGTCAGGACAACTGTAGCAGGATTTTGTGTGTGTGCCAGAGGCAGTCGCTTTGTCCTGTCTCTCTTTCGCTGACGTGACACTTAATTGTCTGAATAGATGAAAAGTGAGTATACTGTCAGACGAATCAAATCAAAACTAAGGTCTTTCCCTGATGAGTCCCTTTAACCTTCACAATGATTTTCCCCTTCTGCGCTTTGATCAACCCTGGTCAGTGGAAAAGTTTGCCGGCAAAGAAGAGCTCGACAAGCAGGTGAACTTTGACGAGCTCCTGTTAGATAAGGTTGGTAGTGGAGAGATTGGGCCTTGTCTTTATATCAACAGCACTCCCCGTTGCCTGGTTGTTACAGTCAGGGAATCTCGTATGTCCAACTTTGAAGCGGCACAACAGGTTTTAGCTGCTCAAGGTTGGCCGGTCGTCGTTCGTTGTACCGGTGGCTCCTGTGTGCCGCAGGGCTCCGGTGTTATCAACCTTGCCGTGATTCATCCCAAGGTTAAAGGCTGGCATCTCGAAGATGGTTACCAGCTGCTCTGTGCTCTCCTACGAGAGTTGCTCGCAGACTATGGTCTTGATGCAACCACCGGTGAGGTCCCGGGTTCTTTTTGTGACGGGAGCTACAATCTACAAGTCGGCGGTCAGAAACTGGTGGGGACGGCTCAACGCTGGGCTGGCGGTAGCCGGGACAGTGCCGCAGTGCTTGCTCATGCCTGCCTGCTGGTGGACCTGGACCTGGTGGAAGCAACCGAAAAAATTAACACCCTTTACAGCCTTTGTGATAATCCGCAACAATTCTTACCTCACGCCTGTACCTCCCTGCGCGATTGTTTGGGGACCAGGAACCCGCAAACGACAGAGGCTTTTGTGGCGGAGGTCAGGCAACGTCTGCTCCTGATGACTAAACAATTCTTCAACATCTCAGGTTAACTGTTCTCTCGTAAAGCCTCTTTGATTGATCTCTCTCGTTAGGGCTCTCTGTCTTCTCGTTTCCCCATGTCTTCGATATAGCTTTTCTCCCACAGCAAGATACCATATACCGCATAGGATAAAGATTTACAGGCATGGTTGATTATTAGCTTGCCACCTGTCTTCGAGACGACTATAGTCGGCGTCTTTTGCCCACTTTCCCGTTCTGATCCAACCCTTTAAGGAAAATTGATGTTCGAGTTTCTCGTTAGAAAAAGTACGTCCTATAAAGATGATCTCCTTTCCGGCTTGACTGTTGCCTTGGCCTTGGTTCCCGAGGCCGTTGCTTTCTCCTTTGTCGCTGGCGTTGACCCACTGGTCGGTCTTTACGCGGCCTTCATGGTCGGACTGATCACAGCCGCCATCGGTGGTCGTCCGGGGATGATCTCTGGTGCAACGGGGGCGCTGGCTGTAGTGATGGTCGATCTGGTCGCAGAGCATGGCATTGAATACCTCTTTGCCACGGTGGTGCTGATGGGTATTATTCAAGTTGGCGCCGGAGTCTTGCGTCTCGGTAAATTTATTCGTTTGATTCCCCACCCGGTCATGCTCGGTTTCGTCAATGGCCTGGCGATTATCATCTTTCTCGCTCAACTCAACCAGTTCAAGATTGCCGATGCCGGCGGCGTCATGCAGTGGATGACTGGTTTTTCGCTCTACCTGATGCTCGGTTTGGTGCTGTTAACAATGGCCGTGATTTACTTCTTGCCCAAGTTGACGATGGCTTTCCCTTCAGCACTGGCGGCAATCCTGGTGGTTACTGCACTGGTACATGGCCTCAATCTTGATACCAAAACTGTTGGCGATCTTGCCTCGTTGGCCGGTGGTTTGCCATCCTTTCATATCCCGATGGTGTCTCCCGGCTGGGACAGTTTCATGATTATCCTTCCCTACGCCGTGATCCTTGCCGCAATCGGCTTGATCGAATCGCTGATGACCCTCACTCTGATCGACGAGGTGACCGAGACACGTGGTCGTGGAAATAAGGAGTGTATTGGACAGGGCGTTGCCAACATGGTCACCGGCTTCTTCGGCGGCATGGGCGGCTGCGCAATGATCGGCCAGAGTATCATCAATATCAACTCAGGCGGCCGTGGCCGGCTCTCCGGTATTACTGCCGCGCTTTCTCTGCTCTGCTTCATTGTCTTCGCTTCAAGCTTAATCGAGATGATTCCCGTTGCCGCGCTGATCGGCGTCATGTTCATGGTGGTGGTCGGTACCTTCGCCTGGTCGAGTCTGCGTATCCTGCACAAGATTCCCCTCAGCGATGCCCTGGTGCTGGTGCTGGTTTCGGCAGTGACAGTCTTTACCGATCTGGCCATCGCTGTTGCAGTTGGTGTGATCGTTTCGGCATTGGTTTTCGCCTGGCAGAACGCCCGGCGTATCTACTCGGATATTTCCACCGACGAAGAGGGCACGAAAACCTACCGGCTCAACGGTCCGCTCTTCTTCGGTTCGGTCCGTTCCTTTCACGACCAGTTCACACCGAGTGAAGATCCCGATGAGGTTGTTATTGATTTCCGGGGCTCGCGGGTCTGTGATCACTCCGGTCTGGAGGCTGTGAGCAGCCTCACGGAACGATACCTGAGCCAGGGTAAGAAACTTCGTCTCAAACACCTCAGCGCCGAGTGTCGCTCGTTGTTGGAAAATGCCGGTAGCATGGTTGAAGTTAACGTGATCGAGGATCCGCGTTACCGTGTGGCTGTAGATGAGTTAGCTTAAGCTACAAAGCTTTTCCATGATCAATACACAAAAACAAAGGGCGGCCAATTGGCCGCCCTTTGTCGTGATATCTACCTTCAGCTCATCCGCAAGACTCACTGGTAAAATTCTCCATTGATTTCACCACATCTTTGCCCTCATCGCAGTAGCAATGCGGCGCACGTGATGCTTTGCGTTGGTCATGCTCAACCTGAACATCGAAATCAACCAGCACCGGCAGATGATCTGAAAAGGGAATCTGAGGGACATGAAAATCTTTGACCGTAATCCCTTTGCTGTGGAGGACAAAGTCTAGGTGCCGACGTGGATTATTGCTGGGGTAGGTAGGCAAATTGTCAACGTTGGCGTTTTGCAGCCCTGTTGCTGCGAGGAACAGGTCTATCTCTTTTTCCCCCCAGAGCATGTTGAAATCTCCTGCGACCACGCAGGGCCGTTCGGTCTGTTTGACCAGGTCATAGAGTGCGTTCAGCTGCTGATGCCGAACCTTCCCGCCCAAAGCCAAGTGGACCAGGTACACTACCATATGTTCGAGTTCCAGCTCGATCACCAGCCGTTTCATACCGTGCTTGAAGAAGTGGAAGGTCTCGTTGCGGATGCGGTCGCGGGCAAGGAACGCGTTGCCCTGTTTCCTGACCACCGGCACATGCCTCCAGAAGGAGCTTTTACCGTACTTGATCGAATGCGAGTGATAATGGCC